>CANNKP010000182.1 GCA_947505255.1 Flavobacteriales bacterium | reverse complement strand
TCCAACGCTAAAATGTCGTATTCATCCCTTAATACTTGATCTTGCAATTCCAATTTGTGTTTTTTCGAATTTAAACTTGCAATTTCTTCGTTGGACATTTTTAAATCTTCATAGTTTTTGCGCGTTCGAACGGAAAGGATTGTCATGTCACCAATTGCTTTAACTTGAACCGAATTAGGATCTAAAAAATCTGTCAATTTCTCAAAAATGATTTCTTGCTTTCCTGGTTTTAACTCGGTTGATTTTTCATGTTCTACTTGCGCTCCTTGGAAGAATACGGTTACTTTTTTAATTTCAGAAGGTAACGTAGTTTCTTTTTGACCAAAAGAAAAAATTGAAATTAGGATAAAGAGAAAAGTTGTTTTCATAGTTTAAAATTTAAGTTATAAAAAAGCACCACTTGAAAGGTGGTGCTTTCAGGATGCGCTTACATCCTTGTTTCCATAAAGTTCATTATTTTCCTGTCGGTATAACGAAATTGGTCATGTCCACCTCATATAAATCCATACTTGCTTTTTGACCAATAATTTCAAAACTGGACATTACGGCTTTTTTCATTTCTGGATAATATTGAAAATGTGAATCATTGTTTACAGTATTAACAATAATTCCCAAATTGATTGGGTTGCCCCATGTTGAACCTAAATTTTCAACAACATAGATGTCCAAACCGCCCATTCCTTGAAGACCATCAGAGCTATAAAATAAATAACGTCCATCACCAGAAATAAATGGGGTAGTTTCTCTTCCTATTGTATTGATTGTAAAAGGCAAAGGTTTAGCTTCACCCCAAGATTTTCCTGTTTTTTGACTTACATAAATATCAGTTGAACTTTTATCTCCTTTTCTATCCGAAACGAAATACATCGTATTCCCATCAGCTGTCATTGTTGCAGAACCTTCAAAGAAAGAAGTATTGACTGATTTACTGCTAATTCTACGTGGCGTAGACCATTTTCCCTTTGAACTCATTTCAATTGTAAAAATATCTGAACCTTTCGTCGTCTTTTTAGCGTTTGTAGCTGTTGTATTCACGGTCATTAAACCTTGCAAGCCATCTCGAGAAATAAAAGTAATTGCATCAAATCCGTCTGAATTAATTCGACCTAATTCATTTGTTAAACTATCCCAATCTTGGATTTCCGTATTCCAAACTGCCATATACGTATCTTCAAAAAATTCTTGATCGTCTGGATTCATACTTCCTCCTTTTGTATCGCTTCTTCTTGATGTAAAATAAAATGACTTTCCATCACCTGTAATAATTGGACAATAGTCGTTATATCCCGAATTTAAGATCTCAATATCAACTCGTTTTGATTTATTTGGGCCAGCTATTTCTGCTTTAGCAAACAAGCATTGCTGAATTCTAAGTTGTAACTGAAGATCTTTCACTTTACTTGGAGGAAGTTTTGTAATAGCTATTTCATAATTAACAATTGCAGAATCAAGACTACCCATCCGGTGCAAGGATCGGCCTAATAATTCATAAACATCTGCATCAATTTCATCGTCATCCAATTTTACTGCTTCACTAGCATATTGCAATGCTAAGCCATAATTGTTCATTATATAATGACACTGACTTACCCAATATGGTGCCTTCCAAGTATATGGATCCTTAATTGCCGCTTCTCTGAAATGAACCAAAGCGTCACGAACTTTTCCTTCGTTAAATTTTGTTTTCCCTTCTTCTATCATTAATAAAGCTGCTGTTTTATCAACAATGCTGCTTATTGTGTCTGGTGGGGAAACAAAATCTCTTGAAAAAAGTGTTTGAGTGGATAAAATCAATATGAACAGGGATAAATAAATTTTTAACATAGTTTTCTGAATTGTGTAAGCGTTACATTATTAAGTCGAATATACAAAAGAAAGCAATTTTTACGTCTCATGGAAATTTGAGCACTACTATTTTACTGTGTTTCAGATTTTTCATTTTGATCTCTTACTTGATTTTGAACTGGCTAATTCATTCATACCAATCGTAGATGCAACAATTGCCAATATTGGTGCTGCTGAAGCTGAGATCCAAAGAGTGATGTGAATAATAAATTGACCTAATCCGAATAAGAACCCATTTTGTTTAAAACCAGATAAATTGAAAACTATATTAAGATCAACTGGAACAAATATTAATAGTGAATATATGAGGCCAATTGCTATAGCAAAACCACTATTTCTTCTTACAAAAATAATGCTTTCATCAATATTTAATTTTCTTCTTTCGTTGATATAATCTATAAAACTAAAACCGTAATAATAAAAAGCAATAATAAAAATTAAATAGAATACTGGCGAACTTTTTGGATCCTTCCAACCAATCATTGCTACTAAAAAAATGATAACAAAGAAGAGATATTGCCAGAAAAAATTTCTTAGAACTATTCGAATTCCACGCTTAATATCTTTTAAAAATTGATTAAAATGAAATGGATATTTATTGCCAGTTAAAATTCTTTCTGTTTTTTGACTAAGATGGGCTAGAAGTGGTGATAGAATAATTACAACAACATATTTTGCGAAATTCATAAAGAGCAATGCAATAGAAATTTCGAAAAGTAGTTGAATCATTTGCCAAATAATCTCATTCATATTTTCTGCCTGAAGATCAAAAGTTCTTTGTTGAATAATCGCTCCAATTTTATAAATACCAAGCATAAAAATCGCAGGGATAAAAATATACCAATAGAATTTTTGTTCTTTAATAAAAAGTATGGCTTTCCAATAACTTTTCAGTCCGAAGAAAAATTGTGATAAAAATTTCATGTTCAAAAATAATCAAACTGAGAGTATAAGTCTAAGAATACTTATGGTTTTGTTATCTTTGTGTTTTATAATAATAGGCAACCTTAAAAGGTTGCCATTCATCTAATTAAGTAAAAATGGAATTCAGTAGTTTGACAGCAATTTCTCCTATTGACGGAAGATATCAAGCAAAAACAAAAGAATTACAACCGTATTTCTCGGAATTTGGACTAATAAAATATCGCGTTCTTGTTGAAGTAGAATATTTTATTGCGTTAGTAGAAACCGAAATCGAACCATTAAAAACATTTCCTAAAGATACTTTTTCAGCATTACGCGAATTATATACTAATTTCTCGGAAAATGATGCAAATTGGATTAAAGACACAGAGAAAGTTACGAACCACGATGTAAAAGCAGTAGAATATTTTTTGAAAGACAAATTGATTGGTCTAGGTTTAACAGATTATTTGGAATTCGTGCATTTTGGTTTAACATCGCAAGATATTAATAACACATCTATTCCTTTGTCTTTAAAAGAAGCATTGACTGAGCAATATTATCCGTTGATTGAAAAATTAATTGAAAAATTGGAATCTTTGCAAAATACTTGGAAGGATATTCCAATGCTTGCAAGAACACATGGACAACCAGCTTCTCCAACTCGATTAGGAAAGGAAATTAAAGTTTTCTCTGAACGTTTGTCTATTCAATTAAAGCAACTCAAAGCTGTTCCTTTTTCCGCGAAATTTGGCGGCGCAACAGGGAATTTAAATGCGCATCATGTTGCTTTTCCAAATCATGATTGGGTAGCTTTTGCTAACAAGTTTGTAAATACAGTTCTTAAATTGGATAGAAGTCAAACAACTACTCAAATTGAACACTATGATAATTTAGCAGCGCTTTTTGACACCATGAAACGTATCAATACAATCATTTTGGATTTAGATCGTGACATGTGGACTTACATTTCAATGGAATATTTTAAACAAAAATTGAAGGAAGGTGAAATTGGATCATCAGCAATGCCGCATAAAGTGAATCCAATTGATTTTGAAAATTCGGAAGGAAATATTGGAATTGCAAATGCACTTTTTGAACATTTAGCAGCAAAACTGCCAGTTTCAAGATTACAACGAGATTTAACAGATTCAACGGTATTGAGAACAGTTGGAATGCCTATCGCCCATACATTTATTGCAATAAAATCGACGTATGCGGGGCTAGAAAAACTATTGTTAAATGAAGCTGCTTTCCAAAAAGATTTAGCAAATAATTGGGCGGTTGTTGCAGAAGCTATTCAAACAATCTTGCGTAGAGAAGGTTTTCCTAAACCATATGAAGCATTAAAAGGATTGACGAGAAAGAACGAAGCTGTATCGAAAGAATCTGTTCATGAATTTGTGGATTCACTTCCAATATCAGATAGTTTAAAGCTCGAATTAAAAAATATTACACCAGAAAATTTTACAGGAATACAATTAGTTTTTTAAATAGTATATTATGAAAATTACAACACTTTTATTTTGTTTTGCAACCGTTACTTCTGCTTTCAGTCAAGGTTATGACATTGAATGGGGAGCAATGGAGAAAGTAACTGGAAGAATGGTTTCAATTTTACCAAAGGCTGGTAAAGATTTTTATGCCTTAAGATGGTCTGGTGGATTTTTATTGGGTTCCTATAAGTTTTCCAACCATGAAAATTTTGCTGTTACGGCAACTGGTAAATTGGAAATGAAAGCTGATGGTGGAATGGCTAATTTCGAAGGTGCACAAGTCGTTGGTCAGAAATTAATCGTTTTCCTTTCAGATAAAAAAGAAGGTGCAAATCATTTTTTCATGCAGGAATATGGCAAAGACATGATGCCAAAAGGTGCTTCAAAAGAATTGGCTCATTATGAATTGGAAAAAGGTAAATCAAAAGGTTTTTTCAACGCAATTAGCTCAAGAGATAATGAGTTTTTTGGTGTTGTCTGGGAAATTCCGGGCAAGAAAGACGAAAAAGATAAATATGGCTTTAAAATATTTGATAGTGAATTAAATGAAGTATCAGATGGTGATTACAAATTGCCTTACGAGGGTAAACTATCAACAATTAATCAGCATTATCTTTCTAATACGGGTGATTATTTTATTTCGGTTACAGAATTTGAACCTGCTGAAGAAAAGAAGATATTTAAAAATTATTTGAATTATAAAGCAATGCATATTTTGCATATTACGCCAGATGATTTAGAGGATTTTACAATCGATTTAGAAGGGAAAAGGGTAGAAGCAATGACAATGAATTCCGACAACGACAGAATTTTTACGTTTACT
>CANNKP010000181.1 GCA_947505255.1 Flavobacteriales bacterium | reverse complement strand
ATGCCTGATGCGATTGCATATTCAACAATCAATGGCCAAGGTTATTTGTTTTCAGCTAATGAAGGGGATTCAAGAGAAGTCGGTACTGTAATAGATGCAAATAGAATTTCGACGATGAATTTGGACTTAACAGCTTTTCCTGATCAATTGATTTTGAAAAATAGCCGTTTTGCAGGTAGATTAAACGGTTTGAAATATTCAGGTGATACTGATAATGATGGCGATATAGATGAAATTCATGTAATGGGTGGACGATCATTTAGTATTTGGAACGCTGCTACAGGTTCGTTGGTCTTCGATTCAAAAGATTTAATTGAGCAAATTATTGCTGCACATCCTATTTATAGTGCGATTTTCAATGCTTCAAATTCAATCGGAGCGCCATCTTTAAAAAATAGAAGTGATGACAAAGGTCCAGAACCCGAAGGAATTACAGTTGCAGAAGTTAATGGCAATAATTATTTATTTGTTGCACTTGAAAGAGTTGGTGGAGCAATGATTTTTAATATTAATGATCCTAATAATCCAGTATATGTTGGTTATAAAAACAATCGTTCAACTACTATTAGTGGTCCAGATTTAGGTTCAGAAGGTATGATTTATATTTCTGCTGATGCTTCTCCTAACGGAAATGCTTTGCTTATTTTAGCGAACGAAGTTAGTAGTACGCTTTCAATTTATCAATTGAATACATGTTCGGAAGTTGCAGGTGCAGAGATTACTCCTAGCGCAACGGCTATATGTCAAGGTCAAAATACAACTTTGACAATACCAGGAGCTGCAGGAAGCACAGTTCAATGGTATTTAAATAACCAAATAATTCCAGGTGCAATTGGTAACAGTTTCTCAGCTTCTCAAAATGGAGAATATGAAGTATTTGTTCAAAGTAGCCTTTATCAATGTAACGATACATCAACAGCAGTTCAACTAGTTGTTAATGCTTTACCTGTCGTTACAGCAACTATTTCTAATAATACTATCTGTACTGGTGAATCTGTCACTGCTGTTGGTGGAGGTGCATTATCATATATATGGAACAATGGTGTTTCGAATAATGTAGCTTTTAGTCCTTCTTCTTCTGCACTGTATACTGTAACAGGAACGGATGCAAATGGTTGTGAAAACTCAAGTTCTGTTAATTTAACAGTTAACCCGTTACCATTAGTATTAGCGAGTGTTACAGATAATGTGATATGTATTGGAGAAAGCGTTGTTTTCACTGGTTCAGGTGCACAATCTTATACATGGAATAATACTGCAATTGACAATACAGCTATCAATCCAATAAGTTCCGCAAATTACATCGTAGTTGGATTGGATGCAAATGGTTGTGAAAACACAAGTTCAGTTAATTTAACTGTTAATCAGTTACCATTAGTATTAGCGAATGTTACAAATAATGTAATATGTGCAGGAGAAAGCGTTGTTTTCACTGGTTCAGGAGCTCAATCGTATACATGGGACAATGGTGTTGTTGATAATACTGCTATCAATCCTTCAAGTTCAACAAATTACACGGTAGTTGGAATAGATGCAAATGGTTGTGAAAACACAAGTTCAGTTAATTTAACTGTTAATCAGTTACCGTTGGTATTAGCGAATGTTACGGATAATGTTATTTGTACTGGAGAAAGCGTTGTTTTCACTGGTTCAGGAGCACAATCTTATACATGGGATAATAGCGTTGTTGATAATACTTCAATTAATCCAACAACTTCAACAAATTACACGGTAGTTGGAACGGATGCAAATGGTTGTGAAAACACAAGTTCAGTTAATGTAACTGTAAATCAGTTGCCTTTGGTATTAGCGAATGTTACGGACAATGCAATTTGTGCTGGAGAAAGCGTCGTTTTCACTGGTTCAGGAGCTCAATCGTATACATGGGACAATGGTGTTGTTGATAATACAGCTAACAATCCAACAAGTACAGCAATTTTCACAGTAGTTGGAACAGATGCAAATGGTTGCTCAAATTCTGATGATGTAGTTGTGAACGTTAACGCTTTACCAGTAGTTACATTAGGTGATGATACAACAATCTGCGAAAACAATTTGCCATTAGATTTAATTGCTCAAGCAGGATTTGCAAGTTATAATTGGAGCACAGGTGAATTAACAGCTACAATTTCTGTCAATCAAGCAGGAACATATACAGTTACTATAACAGATGTAAATGGATGTTCTGATTCTGATGAAATGTTAGTTGTGACTGATCCATGCCTTGGCATAGAGGAAGTAGCTAATACTGCAAATATATATCCTAATCCAACATTAGGTTTAATTCATCTTGATTTTGGAAGAAATGTTTCACATGGTTTGATTCAATTATTCGATTCAAAAGGAAGTTTGGTACTTTCATCAATCATAGATGGGTCTTCACATCAATTAAATTTAACTACTTTTTCAAATGGAGTTTATTACATTCTTTTGAATGATCAAGATCAAGTTCAACAATTCAAAGTAATTAAAGAATAAGAATCCTAGAAAATTATTTTGAAGCACACAAAAAAAGGCTTCCATCATTGATGGAAGCCTTTTCAATTTATAAAGAATGATTAATAGTAAATCGCTCTTTGAACTTTCGTAACATGTTTTGCCAAACGAATAACTTGTTTTGTATAACCGAATTCGTTATCATACCAAGCGTATAAAACAACATTTTTTCCATCCATTGAAACGATAGTAGCATGTGAATCAAATACTGAACAACATGTATTTCCAATAATGTCGCTTGATACTAATTCTGGATCATACGAGTAGAAAATTTGATTTACCAATTCGCCGTTCAAAGCAGCATCTTTGATCAACGCATTTACTTCTTCAATAGAAGTATGCGCATTCAACTCAAGACTTAAGATTGCTAATGAACCATTTGGAGTAGGCACACGCACAGCGTTAGCCGTTAATTTATCCTTTAATTCAGGAATAACTTTCGTGACAGCATTTCCAGCACCAGTTGACGTAATAACCATATTTACTGCAGCAGCACGACCTCTTCTTGGTTTTTTGTGCATGTTATCCAATAAGTTTTGGTCATTTGTGTAGGCATGAACAGTTTCAATGTGACCTTTTACAACGCCATATGTATCATTTATTACCTTTAAAATAGGGGAGATTGCATTAGTTGTACAAGAAGCAGCTGAGAAAATATTTTCTGATTCCACATCCAAGTCGTTTTGATTGATACCATAAACAACATTCGGAATTTCTTTTCCAGGAGCAGTTAATAATACTTTAGAAACACCTTTTGCTTGTAAATGTCTTGATAAAGCTGTTCTATCTGTAAAAACTCCAGTGTTATCAATAACCAACGCGTTTTTCAAACCATATTGCGTGTAATCAATGTCTTCAGGATTATTTCCATCAATCATTTTAACAATTTGACCGTTGATAATCAATGATTTATTTTCTAAATCTTCAATAACAGATCCTTTAAAAGCACCATGAACTGAATCGTTTCTTAATAAAGATGCACGTTTAATAATATCAGCATCTGAAGAACCTCGAGTAACAATTGCTCTTAATCTTAATTGTTGTCCTTTACCTGCTTGTTTGATCAACTCACGAGCAGCTAAACGGCCAATTCTACCAAATCCAAATAATACAACATCTCTAGGTTCAAATGAATTACTCGCCGTTTTACCGAAATTTGCAAGTTTTACATCTAAAAATTCTGCTTTTGAACTATAATTATTTTGTTCAGCTAACCACTCACTCGATAATTTTCCAATATCTAATTTAGAAGGAGCAAGGTCCATGTGCAATATCTGTTCAGCCAATTCTGAAGAAGTAAAAACGTCGATAGGCTTATTAACTACTTTTCTTGCATATTCATGAAGGTTTAAAATTTCTGAGATCGTTACATCTGTCAAGTTATTACGAAAAAGTACCAATTCAATACCTTTGTCATAAAGCAGTTCACCAACTTTACTTGATAGTTTAACAGCAGCACGTTCTCTTTCAACATGCGAT
Organism: Flavobacteriales bacterium; assembly: GCA_947505255.1. Lineage (GTDB taxonomy): Bacteria > Bacteroidota > Bacteroidia > Flavobacteriales_D > Crocinitomicaceae > M0103. The sequence continues at coordinate 1,092 of CANNKP010000181.1, read as the reverse complement.
TTTAATTCTTTTTCGTAACCTAATGCAGCCTCCATTTGTTTGATTTAAAGAGTGTTAATAATTTATTATATAAACGGTATTTAGCAAAAAAGGCTCCCCACGTTAGTAGAAAGCCTTTTTATTTTTTTAGCCCAAATATGCTTTGAGCAACTTATTTCTCGATGTATGTCGCAATCTGCGAATCGCTTTTTCTTTTATTTGTCTAACACGCTCACGAGTCAAATTGAATTTTGATCCAATTTCCTCTAGTGTCAATCCATGGTTCATTCCAATTCCGAAGAACAAACGAATGATTTCACGTTCTTTATCAGTTAACGTACTTAATGAACGTTCGATTTCTTTTTGCAAAGATTCAGCCATTAAAGCATGATCGGCTTTTGGTGAATCAGCATTTGCCATTACATCCATTAATGTTCCACCATCTTCAGAAGTTGAAAGGGGAGCATCCATTGATACGTGACGACCAGAAACATTTAAACTTTCCTTGATTTTATCTTCAGGAACTTCTAATGCCTCAGCCAACTCTTCAGCTGACGGTGGACGTTCGAATTCTTGTTCTAATCGTGAAAATGCTTTGTTGATTTTATTCAAAGAACCAACTTGATTTAATGGAAGACGCACAATACGCGCTTGCTCAGCTAATGCTTGCAAAATAGATTGACGAATCCACCATACAGCGTATGAAATGAATTTAAATCCACGTGTTTCATCAAATTTTTGTGCTGCTTTAATCAAACCTAAATTACCTTCATTAATTAAATCTGGTAATGTTAAACCTTGATTCTGATATTGTTTTGCAACGGATACTACGAAACGTAAATTTGCTCTTGTTAATTTCTCTAAGGCTTGTTGATCACCTTGCTTAATTTTCCTAGCTAATTCTACCTCTTGCTCTGCTGTTATTAACTCTTCTTTACCAATGTCTTGTAAGTATTTGTCAAGTGATTGACTCTCGCGATTGGTAATCGACTTCGTAATTTTTAGCTGTCTCATTCTGTTCTGGCTCCTCTTTTTTGAATTAGTAATGGGGAAAACGGATGCAAAGGTACAACCAAAATATATAGATTTCCAAAAAAATCTTTACAATTTTTT
>CANNKP010000180.1 GCA_947505255.1 Flavobacteriales bacterium | reverse complement strand
GTTCTAAAAGTAACTTTCTTGCCATGCTTTTTTGTAATTATTTTGGCAACTCACCTGAACGGTAAGCAGCAATCAATTCGTCAACTTTCTCATTTGTTAAATGCTCATGGTACTTTTTACCACATTGTAACATCGGTGCATAACCACATGCTCCTAAGCATTCAGCAGTTTTCAATGTAAACATTCCATCTTTCGTTGTTTCACCAACTTTGATGTCCAATTTATTCTCAATGTATGAAATGATATTGTCACTTCCAACCAACATACATGGTCCAGTTCTACACACTTCAAATACAAAATTTCCTACTGGATCCAAATTGAACATCGTGTAGAAACTAGCTACTTCGTATACTTCAATTGGTTCAATATTTACTATTCCTGCAACGTAATCCATTGTTTCGATACTCAACCAACCACCGAATTCTTCTTCGGCCATGTGGAGAATACGAATCAACGCACTTTTATGTTTTCCTTCAGGATAAAGGCTCATCAGCTTTTGAGCTTCAGCCAGTTTTTCTGCACTGAAACATGGTATTTCAGAGTGTCTTTTACTTAAATCAACGTGTGTGCTACTCATAATTATGCGTCTAATTCACCAGCGATTACATTCATACTACTTAATGTCAATACAGCATCACTAATTGACGACCCTGTAATCATTTCAGGATAAGCTTGATAATATATAAAACATGGTCTTCTAAATTGCAAGCGATAAGGCGATCTTCCTCCATCACTGATTAAATAGAATCCTAGTTCTCCATTTCCTCCTTCAACACAGTGATAAACTTCACCAGCTGGAATTGGCGTTTCACCCATTACAATTTTGAAGTGATAAATTAAGGCTTCCATGTTGTTATACACCTCTTCTTTTGGAGGTAAATAAAATTCTGGAAGATCAGCCTTATAACTTCCTTCCGGCATTTTTGCCAAAGCTTGTTCAATGATTCTTAAACTCTGACGAATTTCTTCTTGTCGCACTTGGAAACGATCGTACGTATCGCCCGTAGTTCCAACAGGTACATTGAAATCAAAATCTTCATACGAAGAATATGGTTCCATGACACGCACATCATAATCTACACCTGCTGCTCTCAAATTTGGACCAGAAAATGAATATTCTAAAGCACGCTCAGCAGAAATAGGTCCAGCACCTCTTGTTCTGTCCATGAAAATTCTATTTCTAGACAAAAGGGTGTCAAACTCATTAAACACCTTTGGAAAATCCTTTAAAAATGCTTTTAATTTCTCATTAAATGCAGGAGAGAAATCTCTTTCGAAACCACCTATTCTACCCATGTTTGTTGTCAAACGCGCACCACATACTTCTTCGAATAAGTCGTATATTTTTTCACGTTGTTGGAACAAATAGGTAAATCCTGTCAATGCACCAGTGTCAACACCAATTACGGAATTACATACCAAGTGATCTGAAATACGTGCCAATTCCATGATGATTACACGCATATATTGTGCGCGTTTTGGAATTTCAGCACCAATCAATTTTTCAACTGTCATGTGCCATCCCATATTATTAATAGGAGATGAACAATAGTTCAATCGGTCAGTAATTGTTGTAATTTGATTATAAGGTCTTCTTTCAGCTAATTTTTCAAACGCTCTATGGATGTAACCAATCGTTTGTTCTGAACCAAGAATTTTTTCACCGTCAACTTTCAGAATATTTTGAAATATACCATGTGTTGCAGGGTGTGTCGGTCCTAGATTTAATGTTGCAATACTCCCATCAATTGTATCAAGTGATGATTCATATGTTCCATCGTCGTGTATTTTTTCTTCTTCCCAAGTACTCATAACGCTGTAGTTTTATCTTCCGAAGAATCGGTCGTCTTTATCTTCTCTAGTCGCATCCTCTAAATGGTATTCCTTTCTCATTGGGAAATAATCCATTGAATCTTCGTTCAAAATTCTCACTAAATTAGGATGACCTTTAAAAGTAATTCCAAAGAAATCGAATGTTTCTCTTTCCATCCAATTTGCACCAGCGTACAAATCAACAATTGAGTCTACTTCTGGATTTTCTTTCGAAACATACGTTTTTAGTCTCAATCGGAAATTATTCGGCATGCTTTGTAAGTGATAAACAAGAGCAAATTCTCTTCCTGTTTGATCTGGATAATGCACTCCACCAAGATTTGTCAAAAATGAAATATTTAAGATTTCATCCTTTTTCAACCATTCAATAATTTCGTGGTGTTTGTTCGATGGAACTTCGATTGTCAAAAAATCGTATGGCGTTTCAACGGATAAAATGTCAGAACCAAATTGACCTTTGATTCGCTCGATTACCGCTTCGTTTGTCAATTTACTTGCCATTTATCTCAATATTGTATTTATCCAACTTCGCTTTATATTCTTCTGAATAGCGATTTCTTATTCCTTCATGTTTTACTAATTCATGAATTTTCATAATACCATCGATTATTTGCTCTGGTCTTGGCGGGCATCCTGGAACGTATACATCAACTGGAATTACACGGTCAATCCCTTGTAAAACACTATACGTATCGAAAATTCCTCCTGAAGAAGCGCATGCACCAACAGACAAAACCCATTTAGGCTCTGACATTTGCTCGTATACTTGTTTCAGAATTGGTGCTAATTTTTTAGAAATTGTACCAGCAACAATTAAAAGATCCGCTTGTCTTGGAGAAAAGGACATTCTTTCCATTCCAAAACGTGCTAAATCATAATTGCTTCCCATCGACCCCATGTATTCAATTCCACAACATGATGTTGCGAATGGCAATGGCCAAACAGAGTTCGCTCTGGCCGCAGCAATAACTTTATCTAATCGTGAAAGTTGATATCCTTCACCATTAAATACTTCTAAGTCTTCTATTTTTCCCATTCTAAAGCTCCTTTTTTAAGTACATAGAAAAAGCCAATTAAGAAAAAGGCTACAAATAAAATAACCGCAAACAGCCCTTCTAACTCTAAAGCTTTAAAATTGACGGCATACGGATAAAAGAAAATTACCTCTACGTCGAACAACACGAAAAGAATTGCAGTCATGAAATAACGAACTGAAACAGGAAAACGAGCGTCTCCAACTGATTCAATTCCACATTCCCAGTTGGAATCTTTCTTTTTAGAATGTAATCTTGGTCCTAAAAACTGCGTAATGAACAATACAAACACTACAAAACCACCTATTACTAAAATCTGGAGTAATATTGGTAAATAATCTACACTTGTTGATTTCATATCTTAAATCAATTTAGTCAATAAATCTTTCGTTTTTTATGAGAATGGCAGTTACAAAAACCAACATTTTTTCCTCTTTTAAAAAACTTACGCAAATTTATTGTTTAGTTTCATCTTTACTATCAATTTTCAAAGAATCTTTTAAAAAAAAGGCAATCTTATTTATACTGATGTTAAAACACTATTTTCTATCGATTAAATTAATGTAATTTTTTACCGTGAAACTCTTTAGTCAATTCAATGTATTCATCTGTAAAAGAATTATCTAAATTTCGAATTACGAGTGTTTTTTCTGATACTTGATTTACGGTTTTTCTCAACGAAAGAATTATTCGCGTTGGGACGCTTAATTTACTTTCTATGGTGATTTTATTTTCGATCAACATTCCATTCGATTTACCGAGAGCATGAACTTTTTCAAAATCATCAAAAGGAAAAATGATCCAAAAACAACCAGTGTCAGATAGTAAACTTGAAACTTTTTCAAATAATTGGTCGAACGGCAAATGAACGGCGTGTTTACTAACTGCAGTTCTGTGATTTTCGTTTACTAAGGAATTTTGATAAAATGGCGGATTTGAAAAAATGAGGTCATATTTTTTGTCAAACTCATGTGTTAAGAAATCTGCTGAAATGGCTGACAACCGTTCTGACCAGTTTGAATGAGTGAAATTCTCATGACAATCAAGTATACTTTCACTATCCAAATCAATTGCATCAATTTGAATAGTTGGATTCTTTTGCGCAACCATGAGTGATAACACACCTGTTCCAGTTCCAATATCCAAACCTAGGTGTTCATGTTCAGAATTGATAAACGCACCAAGAAGCATTGCATCCGTTCCAACTTTTAAAGCTGAACGATCTTGTGTAATTGCAAAATGTTTAAATAAAAAGGGAGGCATTTAAAGGAATAAAAAGACAAAGGAATAAAAAGACAACGGACTCTTCAATAAGCTCAGGGGGAAAAGGTAATCCTTCGACACACTTCGACGAGCTCAGTGGAGTCAGCTCAGGAACAAAAAATGAACAAGTCAAGATTTCATTATGCTAAATATAATTCTATTAATCCAGCGGGTGCGTTGATTGTTAATGTTTTGTTCTTTCGATCAACATTTTCAACAATTCCTTCAATCAAGGGAACAAGCACTTCTTTCTTACCGTTCATGATTTGTAGCAAAGGATTTACTTTTAAGTCAATAACTGACTCCATAATTCCCACTTCACCATAATTCACATCGATTACTTTAAAACCAACGATTTCATGATCGTAAAAGTTCTTTCCTGAAAGTTTTGGTAAAATTTGAGCAGGCAAATAAAGGTTGTTTCGCAGCATCACTCTTGCTGCATTTTCTGTATCAACGCCTTCAAATTTCACAGCGGCGAAACCGTTGTTTTTTAACTTAAAAGATTTAATAAAGAAGGGGGATAATTGTCCGTTTATTTCAACAAAAACGGCATCAAGCGTTACATAATCTTCTGGATTCGTAACGTCTAAAAACAGCGAAACTTCACCTTTAAATCCGTGAAGTTTCGCTACATATCCAAAATGAAAGCAATCCGCTTTATTCATTCAATGTCTAATATTTATTCTGCTGCTGGAGCTTCCTCTTCGCTAGCCGCTTCTTCAGCTGGAGCTTCTGCTACTGGAGCCTCTTCAACAACTTCTTCTGCTACTGCTTCTGCTTCGACAGGCTCAGCAACCGCAGTTTCTTCAACAACTTCTTCTGCCTCGACAGGCTCAGCAACCGCAGTTTCTTCCGCTACTGGAGCTTCTTCAACAACTTCAACTGGATTGTTTTTCGCTTCTACAGCTTTCGCTCTAGCTTCGTTTGCTTCAGTTTCTGCTTTTAAACGAGCTGCTTTATCAGAAGCATCATTTTTAGCTAAACCATCTTTTTTAC
>CANNKP010000179.1 GCA_947505255.1 Flavobacteriales bacterium | reverse complement strand
TTATCTTCTGTTAATTGGTGGATGCGCAACGAAGGCGCTGTAGCTCACATTTTGAAGTACCGCCACAACCCAAATTATTTGCAATCTGTTGAATTTGATTTAAACAAAATCAATGTCAGTACTGATTTAATTGAGATTATCCGTCCAGCAGATATTGTAATTATTGCTTCACCTTCTGCTTTTTTGACTAAAATATTTGAAAATTTCCCAGAAGGCTTGATGAAAGATAAGATTGTCTTTTCTGCTGTTAAGGGAATAATTCCTGAATTTAATGCAATTCCAGCACGTTTCATTCACAAAACTTTCGGAACACCTTACGATAATATTGGGATTATTTGTGGTCCTTGTCATGCAGAAGAAGTGGCATTAGAACGCTTGTCTTATCTTACGATTGCTGGTCAAGACGACGATATCGCAGAAGAAATGGCTGAATTATTGGCTTGTCGCTATATAAAAACAACCGTTTCAGATGATTTATTTGGAACAGAATTATCTGCTGTTTTGAAGAATGTTTATGCCCTCGCTTCTGGGATTTGCGCTGGTTTAGGTTATGGAGATAATTTTCAAGCAGTTTTAATCTCGAATGCTATTCAAGAAATAGAAAATTTCATTGATGAAGTCAGTCCAATTCACCGTGATGTAAAATCAAGTGCATATTTAGGTGATTTATTAGTAACGGCTTATTCTCAGTTCTCCCGTAACCGGTCATTCGGTTTTATGATTGGGAAAGGATATTCTGTCAAAACTGCTCAAATGGAAATGGACATGATTGCTGAAGGATATTATGCAGCAAAATGTGTCATGGAAATCAACAAAAAATTCCAGGTTGAAATGCCTATTGTTGAGGCCGTTTATAATGTTTTATATGAGCGTATTTCACCAGCAATAGAGATGCGTATCCTAACAGACAAATTGACGTAAGATAATTACGATTTTTTCCAAAAAGCATGTTTTTTCCTCAGTAATTCAAAAATTACTTTCTATTTTTATATCAATTCTTAACTTAATAAAATGAGCTCAAACCACGATTTAGATTATTTCATTCACGGCGAAGAAATGCAATTAGTAGAGATTGAATTAGATCCACAAGAAACTGCAATCGCTGAAGCTGGTTCATTCATGTACATGGACGAGGGAATTCAAATGGAAACAATTTTTGGAGATGGAAGTCAACAATCCGAAACGGGTGGTTTCATGAGTAAATTATGGGGAGCTGGGAAACGTTTGTTGACGGGTGAAAGTTTGTTTATGACTGCTTATACGCACCATGGAACAGGGAAAGCACGTGTAGCATTTGCATCACCTTATCCTGGGAAAATTATTCCGATTGATTTAAGCGAATATGGAGGGAAGATTATTTGTCAAAAGGATTCGTTTTTATGTGCAGCAAAAGGTGTAGCAATTGGGATTGAATTTCAACGAAAATTGGGAACAGGATTATTTGGTGGTGAAGGATTCATCATGCAAAAATTAGAAGGAGATGGAATGGCTTTTTGCCATGCTGGTGGTCATATCATGAAACGTATTTTGAAGCCTGGTGAAGTATTGCGTGTTGATACAGGTTGCATCGTTGCATATACACCCACAATCGATTACGATATTCAATTTATTGGTGGGATCAAAAACACCCTTTTTGGTGGTGAAGGAATGTTCTTCGCTACGTTGAAGGGACCGGGAGAAGTTTGGTTGCAAACATTACCAATTTCACGTTTAGCGTCGCGCATTCTTTCTTATGGAACTGGCCCTCGCAAAGAAGAAGGCAGTATTTTAGGAGGATTAGGGAATCTATTAGATGGTGATGGGAGGTAAACTTCAATTATGAATTACTCCTCCTAAAATCATCTCTTCTTATACAATAATTTAGTATCAGAAATATCATTTTGTGAGATTTTTAGCCATTCTTCTTTGGTTGGATTTAAAGTAATAAAATTCATTTCACTTGTGCTTTTTTCTGATTTTCCTGTTATTTCATCAAAAATTGTCGTTCCATCTGCGTAAGTAAAATGTTGAATAGTTAACTCATTTCCCTTGAATGTCAGATAACTTGGCGTAAAGTTTCCATTTTCTTCAAAATTTAAAATATAGGTTGTTTGATTCAGTTTTGTTAAAATGTTTTTAGCAATACCGCCAATTATTTGTTCTTTAAACATCAGAGCAAACTGATAATATTCTCCTTGCAATTCACAGGGAACGGAATCAACTCCATTTATACCAAACAAATAACCATCTTTGACACTATATGTGGACGATTCTCGAATTGTTTCTCGTGAAATCGAATTATAAATAAATGAAATAGCAAAAACACCTTCTTTATTGAATTGATAATCAATATCTGTTTGGTCACTTGAATACGTTCCAAAAAAAGTTTTTAAAACCGTTGTGCTTTTTTCTCCTTCCGGAGGAAGGGTTTTAGCAAAATCATACGAAATTTGACTTTTAGCAAAAAAAGTTAAACACAAAGCGAAGAGAAAACCAATTATTTTCATAACTTAAATAAGAAAAAGGAAAAATATGCAAAAAAGATGGCTTATCAAAGCGCCAGTTGAAAGTACAACAGTAGAAGAATTGCGTTCAATATTAAAAGTAGATCACATTGTCGCAGAATTATTGTTGCAAAGGGGAATAAAAACATTTGAAGAAGCAGAAGCATTTTTTCGACCACAATTAACAGAATTGCATGATCCATTCTTAATGCAAGACATGAAATTTGCAGTTAAAAGAGTGAATGATGCAATAAAATCTGAAGAGAAAATCTTGTTATTTGGAGATTATGATGTGGACGGTACTACAGCCGTTGCTTTATTATACTCCTTTTTAAAGCCAAAACATGCTCATCTCGATTATTATATTCCTGATCGTTATATTGAAGGTTATGGCGTAAGTTTTCTTGGAATTGATTTTGCCGCTGAAAATGGTTTTACACTTATTATTTCGTTAGACTGCGGAATTCGTTCAGTTGAACATGTCCAATACGCCAAAGAAAAAGGAATTGATTTTATTATCTGCGACCACCATAATCCTGGAGAAATACTTCCTGACTGCATTGTTTTAGATCCCAAGCGCAAAGATTGTTCTTATCCGTACAAAGAACTTTCAGGATGCGGAGTTGGCTTTAAATTGTTACATGGCCTTTGTCTTCAAAATGATTGGAAACTTTCAACTTTGTTTGAACACTTGGATTTACTAGCCGTTAGTATTGGTGCCGATATTGTTCCTGTAACCGGAGAAAATAGGATTCTTTGTTACCATGGAATGTTACTATTGAATGCTAAACCACGTCCAGCGTTTATGGAACTTTTAACCTTGGCAAAACGTGCTTTTCCTATTACGTTGACAGATGTTGTCTTTACAATTGCGCCAAGAATCAATGCCGCTGGACGCTTGCGATCTGGAAAGTTTTCGGTTGAATTAATGATTTCCGATGACATTGATGAAATTCGCAGAATTGCCATTGATATCAATCAAGATAATTTGGAACGACGCCAAATTGATCAATTGATAACAACAGAAGCATTGGAACTTATTGATGCAGATTCTTCGTATGGAGCTAAAAAAACAACTGTTGTGTTTAAAAATGATTGGCACAAAGGGGTTGTAGGAATTGTTGCATCGCGTTTAATTGAAAAACATTACCGTCCAACAATTGTGTTGACAGAATCAAATGGCAAAGCAACTGGTTCTGCTCGCACAGTCAATAATTTCGATATTCATGCGGCTTTGATAAAATGTGAACATTTGTTAGAGCAATTTGGCGGACATACGCATGCTGCAGGAATGACGATGAAACTAGAAAACGTGGAAGCGTTTCAAACGAAATTTGAAGAAATTGTGCAAGAAAGTATTTTGCTAGAGGATGAAACACCCGAACAACAAGTTGATATTCTGATCGATTTCAAAGATGTGTTTTTAGAAAGTGAAAATCGAATGAAACTTCCTCGCTTGAAGCGAATAGTAGATCAATTTGAACCATTTGGACCAGGCAACATGAAACCTGTTTTTATGGCAACAAATGTTTTTTCCTCCAATCAACGTGTGTTGAAAGAAGCGCATTTAAAAATCTCAATGGTTCAGCCTCCGTCAGATTTAGTTTTAGAGGGTATTGGATTTAGTCTTGTGGATAAAGCGGATGATACTGCTTCGGGAATGCCTTTTGATGTTGTGTTTACAATGGAATCTAACAAATGGAACAACAAGGAAACATTGCAGCTGAATATTAAGGATATTCGGCCGACACTATAAAATTTGGGATTTATAATTTGGGATTCGAGATTTTGAACCACATAGGAACATAGGACACATAGAGGTGTAAAGAAAATTATTTGGCATTTGGGATTCTCGCTTTTGAAACACATAGGAACATAGGGCACATAGAAGTGTAAAGAAAATTATTTGGCATTTGGGATTCGAGATTTTGAACCACATAGGAACATAGAAGTGTAAAGAAAATTATTTGGGATTTGGGATTCTCGCTTTTGAATCACATAGGAACATAGGGCACATAGAAGTGTAAAGAAAATTATTTGGCACTTCGACAAGCTCAGTGACCAAAATTATTTGGGAGTTGTTGAACGAAAACAATTACATTTACAAAAATACAATTTATGAAAAAAAACATCTCTTTAATAGTCCTTCTATTATCATTCAGTTTTAATTCTTTTAGTCAAATAGAAAAAAACACGTGGATGATTGGGGGAAGTGCAAGTTTCGATAATCAGCATACGAAATCAACAAATAATACAAGCACAAGTCTTAAAATTAATCCACAATTTGGATTTTTCTTTGCAGATAATTTTGCTGTTGGTGCTTTATTTGGTATTAATAATTCTAAATATTTTAGATCTTGGTCCGTTTCTCCTTTTTTGCGCTATTACTTAAAATCTTTTTACGCGGAAGTATCATATGGTTTCGAGCAACATAAAGTTGTAAACTATTCAAAAAATAATTCATCGGTTTTGAACGGATCAATTGGTTATGCCGTATTTCTTAATGATAATGTTGCTTTAGAACCTTCCTTCTATTATTCTCCATCTTTTAATGACGGCGATTACTTTGGTTCAAGATATGGGCTTCAAATCGGTTTACAGATATATTTAAATAGATAAACCAATAATTTGGTCACTGAGCTTGTCGAGGTGCAAATTATTGGATTACCTTTACGCCATCTCTAAGGGGTGCCCGACGCAAGAAAGGCTGAGATTATACCCATTGAACCTGTCAGGATAATGCCTGCGTAGGGAAGATGATAACTTATTTATTAATTGCTAATTATTCATATTCAGAGAATTAGCCCCTTGTTCTTGTTAAATTT
>CANNKP010000178.1 GCA_947505255.1 Flavobacteriales bacterium | reverse complement strand
CCGGAATGGCATATTGTATGTGTTCCAAGTTTTAAAGCAGATCCAGCTGTTGACGGAACGCGTCAAGCTAATTTTGCAATTTTGAATTTCACTAAGAAAATGATTATCATTGGTGGAACTGGCTATACAGGCGAGATTAAAAAAGGAATTTTCTCTGTTTTAAATTACATATTGCCACATGAAAGAAACGTGCTTTCTATGCACTGTTCTGCAAATATTGGGAATGAAGATAACGATACTGCTGTATTTTTTGGATTATCAGGAACAGGAAAAACAACTTTATCATCAGATGAAAACCGCCGATTAATAGGTGATGATGAGCATGGTTGGGCAGATAAAACTGTTTTCAATTTTGAAGGTGGTTGCTACGCAAAAACAATTGATCTTTCAAGAGAAAAAGAACCTCAAATTTATGATGCAATAAAAACAGGTGCGATTCTAGAGAATATTGGATTCCAAAAGGGATCAAATGTTCCTGATTATGAAAATTGTTCTATCACTGAAAACACACGTGTTTCTTATCCAATCGATTTTATTGACAATATTGCAGTTCCATCTATTGGCGATGCTCCAAAGAACATATTCTTCTTAACAGCTGATGCTTTTGGTGTTATTCCACCTATTTCGAAATTAACGAAAGAACAAGCGATGTACCATTTCATGTCTGGTTATACTGCAAAAGTAGCTGGAACAGAAGTTGGAATCACGGAACCAACAACAACATTCTCTGCATGTTTCGGTGCTGCATTTTTACCTTTGCATCCTGCGAAATACGCGAAGCTTTTAGGTGAAAAATTAAACGGAACCAACATAAATGTATGGCTAATCAATACTGGTTGGACAGGTGGTTCTTATGGTGTAGGAACAAGAATGAAATTATCTTATACCAGAGCAATGATAACGGCGGCTTTGACAGGAAAATTGAACGATGTTGAATTTGAAAACCTACCAATCTTTGATTTGGCAATGCCAACATCGTGTGAAGGAGTTCCAACTGAGATTTTAAATCCACGTTCTACTTGGGAAAACAAAACTGCATATGACGATACAGCGAATAGTTTAGCTGGAAAATTTGTTAAGAATTTTGAGAAATTTGCAGCAGAAACGAATCCAGAAATTTTAGCTGCTGCACCAAAGGTGATGGCATAAAAATTAAATTATTGATAAAAACTAAAAACGCTTCATCCGTCAACTGACGAACTGAAGCGTTTTTTTTTATTTCAATTACCGATCTATTTTTTTGTTAGCCATCCTCGTTTAAAGAAAATTAAGAGTAATGTCCCTGCAATAACGAACATTGCTCCTACAACAACATAATAACCATATGGCTTGCCTAATTCTGGCATATATTTAAAATTCATACCGTAAACGCCTGCTATAAAAGTTAAAGGGATGAATATTGCACTAACAACTGTTAAAACTTTCATTATTTCATTCATACGCTGACCTTGAACGGCGTAATACAAATTCGCCATTCCTTCTAAAATTTGTTTATTTGCATCAATTTCTTCCAAAACCGCTTGACAATTTTCTTTCAAATCAGCGAAATAATAATGGTTATCAGGCTCGATAAAAGGACTTTGAATTTTATCTAATTGAAAAGTTATATCTTTTAACGGCAAAACAATTTTTCTTAATTCAATCAATTTTCGCTTCTGAAATTCAATCATTTTTAAGGTGTCACTATTCGCTTCTCGAATTAATTTTAGCTCCAATTTTTCAATGGAATCCGTAATGTCTTCCAAAACTTCAAAATAATTATCTACGATGGCATCTAACATTCGAAACAATAAAAAATCTGGGCCTTTTAATCTAATTTTACCCCGTTTTTTCTCGATTCTATCGCGCACATCTAAAAAGTGATCTGAACTTTTTTCTTGAAATGAGATTAAATGATCTGAACCTAAAAGAAAGCTAATCTGTTCTTGTTGCAACACAAAAATATTGTTTTCATCAGGCAAAGCAGATCTAATCGAAAAGAACATATAATTTGGATATTCTTCAATTTTAGGTCTTCTTTTTTCTGTGAAAATATCTTCAACAGTCAATTTGTCAATCTTGAGTCGATCACACAATTTTTCAATATTTTCACGGTCATTTAAATTGTGAAAATTCAACCAAGAAACAAAATTGTCATCGATTTGATTCGTATTGAAATCTGTTGCAAAAAACGCTGGGTTATTTTTCGTTACAAGAAAGAAATCAGTATCATACTTATATAATTGGCAGCCACTTGTGTTTTCCATAAACAAATTTGAATTGGTCTAAGGTACTATTTTAATTATAAATGTTTCATTAAATAACTGTATAATTCAACCATCGTCATGATGTCAAATTTATACACTTTTTCGTCTGGAGTATGCACATTGTCTTCTGGAGCACCAATAAAACACCAACTAATTGGTAAATCAGATTTTTGCAAACTGGTGCCATCACTACCTCCAGCTGATTCAACTTCCAATTGAAATTGAATACCTGATTTTTTAGCCAATTCAATAATTCGGTTTAAATAAACTCTTCTCGGCAACCAACTATCACGCATTGAAATCGCGACACCACCACCGTGGACCACACCGTGAGTTACCCAAGTAATATCAGAAACAAGTGCTTGCTGAACACCATGATTTTTCAACAAATAGTTCGCGCAAAAGCCAACAGAATTACCACCATGTTCTTCATAAGTCGAAAAAACAATAGCACCATTTTCTAATGTCTGAGCCACTTTTAATGCATTCCACATTCCTAATCGATTATCCAAATATGGCGATTGAACATATTCATCCGTTTCTCTGAAATCAGGTTTAAATGTTAAAATGGATCCTCTGTCAATTTCTCTATCCAAAACATATTGTAAAACTTTGGAACCATCTTCATCTTCAATGACCATTAATTCAGTTTCAATCTCTCCATGAGAATCAGAACCAACTAACTGGATTCCATCAATTGTTCTTGGTCCGCCAATTTTTATTAAGTCCTTGCCGTATCCAACAGAAAAACCAATGCTATCCATGTGCGCATAAATTGCGGTTGTTGGATTACCAAAGACTAGTATTACACAATCTTGAAATCCTTCACCTTCAATTATTTTAGGTTGTACTGCCCATAAAGAACAATTCGATTTCACATATTCCAATACAAATTCTTTTACCCTCGACTCGTCGCTTGACGCACCTCTTATTTCTGTAAGATTTTTTAAAATTTCCATATACTTAATAGATTCCCATTTCTTGAATGGTTGTTTCATTTATTTTTTTTAATTCTTCTTTTAAAAACTCCTTTGAATTCAATGGCAAATTCGTGATGATTGTGCAATCCAACTCAAAATGCTGCTCCTTTATTGGTAACTGATGTTGTTTGATAAAATTCATCACATGAGGCATTTCTGTATATCCAAAGAATATTTTTACCCATTCAAAGACTTCTAGTTCAACGATTTCGCCATTCTCAATCGCTTCTTTTGCAGCAGCTTTATATGCTTGAACCAAACCTCCAACACCTAATTTTGTTCCACCAAAATAACGCACTACTCCAATCAATATATTTGACAAATCAAATGATTGAATTTGACCTAAAATAGGAATTCCCGCAGAATTATTTGGTTCACCATCGTCATTTGCTCTGAACACTTTCTGATCAACTCCAAATCGATAAGCATAACATAAATGTCGTGATTGATAATGCTCTTTTCTCCAAGTTTCAAGAAATTCTTTCGCTTCCTGCTCTGAATAACAAGCAGTTGCAAAACCAATGAATTTAGATCCCTTTTCTTTATATGTTCCTTCAGTCAAAGAAACCATTGTTTTGTATGTGCTTTTAATATTCAACTTTATATTGACCGAGGGAATTAATTGTACTTTTGTTAAATTCTTCAAAAAGGAAAATTCAATGCTACAATGTTAGCAATTTTAAGGTTAAACTGAAACATTTATTATGGTCAAATATTTATTCATAATCCTTCTAATATTAGAAATAACAGGCTGCGCTCCATCACATTTTGTCAAACCATTGGAGCATAAGCAACATGCCATTACAGGATCTTTTGGTGGAGTTTTGACAAAAGTTCCAGGTGTTGCGACAATTCCAATACCAAATACATCCCTGGGTTATGGATATGGACTAAAACCAAAAACAACTATTTACGGAAATTGGTATACAACTGCTGCTATTTTTGGGGTTTTCCAACTAGATGTTGGCGCTACGCAAGGATTATGGCAAAATTCAAAAAAAACAATGGGAGTTTCTATTAGCCCTTCCTTCAATTTCATGGTTGATGTTTATGAGAAAAACACACGTTTATGGCCGCAATTAGATGCTAATTATTACTTAGATTATTTTTCAAAAGAAAAAAAAGACCGCTTAAACAAGAATCACTTTTATGTTGGAATAAGCAATTGGTTTGAATTACAAGGGACAAAAGCACATGCGCAAAAACAAACGAATCATATTATTTTAAGTCCACAAATCGGACATATATTTGAACGTGGAAAGTGGAATTATACACTCGAAGTAAAATTTATGGCACCTTATGCATCCAACCAAAATATTGTTGTGGACTATGTTAGTCCTTTTGGTAAATATGGTGGAATGGGAACTTTTTTTGGAATAACTTACAAATTATAAAACATGAAAAATTTTATTTATTTTTTAGTAATAATCACCTTAGTTTCGGCTTGTCGAAAAAGATTAGATGACTTCCTTTTCAATAACGACAATTCTATTACAGCATATGAATTGGATAATTATACAGGAAGAACAACATTAGACGTTGGTTCCGAATACCATGTTGAAGATTCTATGATTTCTGTTTTTCAATTTCCAATCAGCAGTGAAGGTGAAAATTTGAATATTTCTGCAATTTACGTGGGCGAATTAAGTCAAATAGCAACAGACACTGTTATTCTATATTGTCATGGTACGGCGGATCACAATGATTTTTATTGGCCACGTCAGAAATTATATGCGAGTCTTGGTTCCAAACATCGTTTTGGTATTTTGATGATTGACTATCCGGGTTATGGATTATCTGAAGGAAAACCAACTGAACAAAATATGTATGATGCAACCAATGGTGCTTTGAAATGGCTAAAATCGCAAGGACTCACAAATGACAGATTGATACTTTTTGGATTTTCCTTAGGTACTGCACCAACATGTGAAGTAGCTGGTAATGCAACTAATTTCGAAATGCAACCAAGTAAAATTATTTTAGAAGCACCTTTTGCCTCTGCGGAAGTTTTGGTTCAAGATGCCGCATTATTAGCAATGCCTGGGAGTTATTTTGTGAATGTTAAAATTGATAATGCCGAAGAAATAAAAAAAGT
>CANNKP010000177.1 GCA_947505255.1 Flavobacteriales bacterium | reverse complement strand
CGTTTTACAGTGAAAACTAGTTGAATATAAAGCTTTGTATATGAATCAGCCATGCTTTTCTTATATAAGTTAAGAAAAAAGTTGAGTTGATTCCAAGAAAATTTTGAGATTTTTGAGAAATTTGTATATAAAAAGTGTAATATCCTTTCTACAATTGCTAGAAATAAATAAGAGATACAGTTGCTGTATCTCTTATCTCTTCATTTTATTTCTTCGTAATCAACATCCATTATATCCGGATGACTTTTACTTTCATTTTGCTTGGAACCTCCACTCAATATTGTCGTTTTTCCAAAACTTTTCATTTTACGTTGACGTTCTGCTTCACCTTCTCGTTGGTTTTTATTGAGAATACGTTCAGCTTCCATGTTTCTTTTTGCAATCATCAATTGTCCTAGAAATCGCAACAAAACAATTGCACCGATTATGATTAAAACGGTTCTAAAAACCCCTGGTATGCTAGCCGTTACAACCACTATTTAGACAAATGCATGTTTCGTTCAGAATAAATCTTTGTAAAGAATGGATCCTTCAAATTCTTGATAAAACGAATTGCTTCACCTGTCGATTTCATTTCTGGACCTAATTCTTTTTTCACATCTGGGAATTTCTCGTAAGAAAAAACTGGGATTTTAATTGCATATCCTTCTTTACGTGGATTGAAATTGAAATCTGAAAGCTTCTTCTCGCCTAACATAATTTTCGTAGCATAATTCACGTAGGGCTCATTGTATGCTTTTGCTATAAAAGGAACAGTTCTAGATGCTCTTGGATTTGCTTCAATCACATAAACTTTGTCATCTTTAATCGCAAATTGAATATTCATTAATCCAACTGTTCTCAATGCAAGAGCAATTTTAACCGTTATATCTTCTATTTGTTGCATTACAAAATCACCTAAATTATACGGAGGTAATACAGCGTATGAATCTCCTGAGTGAATTCCCGCTGGTTCTATGTGTTGCATGATTCCTATGATGTGCACATTTTCACCATCACAAATTGCATCTGCTTCAGCTTCGATTGCACCACCAATAAAGTGATCTAATAAAATTTGGTTGTTCCCCATTTCATTGATAATATCAACAACATGGTGCTCCAATTCCTCTTTATTTATGACAATTTTCATTTTCTGTCCACCCAAAACGTAAGAAGGACGAACCAAAAGTGGAAATCCTAAATCATCTGAAAGCTCCAATGCTTGTTCTGCACTTTCTACAATTCCATATTTTGGAAAAGGAATATTGTTCTCTTCCAATACTTTCGAAAAACGACCTCTGTCTTCAGCTAAATCCAATGCTTCGTAACTAGTCCCAAGTATTTTTATTCCGTATCGTTCTAATTTTTCAGCCATTTTAAGTGCTGTTTGACCGCCCAATTGAACGATTACACCAACTGGATTTTCGTGTTTGATAATATCATAAACATGTTCCCAGAATACTGGTTCGAAGTACAATTTATCTGCCGTATCAAAATCTGTTGAAACCGTTTCAGGATTACAGTTAATCATAATTGTTTCATAACCACATTCTTTTGCAGCTAAAACGCCGTGAACACAGCTATAGTCAAACTCAATTCCTTGACCAATACGATTTGGACCAGAACCTAAAACAATTACTTTCTTTTTATCTGACTTAATACTTTCATTTTCAAATTCGAAAGTTGAATAGTAATAAGGTGTTTGAGCTTCAAATTCTCCTGCACAGGTATCAACCAATTTGTAAACACGGTTAATTCCTTGTTCCATCCGTTTGTTGTACACTTCCGATTCTAAACAACGTAAAAGATGTGCAACTTGTCGGTCGGCATATCCTTTTTGTTTCGCTTCAAACATCAATTCTTTTGGAATATTCTCCAAATGGAATTTTTCAATTTTACGCTCTAATTTGATTAGATCTTCAATTTGTTTCAAGAACCAAATGTCAATCTTAGTTTTCTCAACAATTTTTTTGAATGGAATTCCCAATTTAATGGCATCGTAAATATGAAATAAACGATTCCAACTAGCGAATTCTAAACTGTGTAATATTTCGTCCTGATTCGTTAACTCACGTCCGTCAGCACCTAAACCATTTCTATTAATTTCCAACGATTGACACGCTTTTTGCAATGCCTCTTGAAATGAACGTCCGATACCCATTACTTCACCCACTGACTTCATTTGAAGACCTAGTTTACGATCTGTTCCTGGAAATTTATTAAAGTTCCAACGCGGTATTTTTACAATCACATAATCCAACGTCGGTTCAAATAAAGCTGAAGTTGTTTTTGTAATTTGATTGTTCAATTCTGTTAAATGATATCCAATTGCAAGTTTAGCAGCGATTTTGGCAATTGGATAACCCGTTGCTTTTGATGCCAAAGCAGACGATCTAGAAACTCTTGGATTTATTTCAATTGCGATAATCTCTTCTTTTTCATCAGGGGAAATTGCAAACTGAACATTACATCCTCCAGCGAAATTACCAATCGAACGCATCATTAAGATGGCCATATCACGCATTCTCTGAAAAGTTGTATCTGACAAGGTCATTGCTGGAGCAACAGTAATTGAATCTCCAGTATGTATTCCCATTGGATCAAAATTCTCAATTGAACAAATGATTACAACATTGTCATTTGCATCACGCAATAATTCTAATTCATATTCTTTCCACCCTAATAATGCTTTATCGATCATTACCTCATGAATAGGTGAAAGATGCAAACCTCGTTCAAGTAAATTATCAAATTCTTTTGGCTCATGCAAAATTGCTGCACCTGATCCACCAAGCGTATAGGAAGGACGAATGCACAAGGGGAAACCAAATTCTTGTGCAATTTCTTTTCCTTCTAAAAAGGATTTTGCTGTCTTTTGAGGCGCCATTCCCACCCCAATTTTCAACATCAATTCTCTAAAAGCTTCTCTATTCTCTGTGATTTCAATAGCTGCAATATCAACACCAATAATATCTACACCATGTTCTTCCCAAATCCCCATTTCATCGCATTGAATACACAAATTCAAAGCTGTTTGTCCACCCATTGTTGGTAAAACAGCATCAATCTTGTGCTTTTTCAATATTTCAACAATACTTTCTGGCTCTAAGGGTTGTAAATAAATATTATCAGCTACAACCGTATCAGTCATGATAGTTGCTGGATTGGAATTAATGATTGTCACTTCAATTCCTTCTTCACGTAACGACTTTGCTGCTTGGGAACCAGCATAATCAAATTCACATGCTTGACCAATAACGATAGGGCCGCTTCCGATGATTAATACTGACTTAATGGAGGTGTTTTTTGGCATTTTATGCTCTTTTGAGATTCAATTTAACGTATACAATAAACTGAGAGCAAATTTAATCAAAAGTCCGAACGGTTTTAAATCGTCTCAATGATGTTTTTAACAAAATTCGTTAATAACTATTCCGATTTATTAAAGAGAAATATTTGGTTTTGAAGAAATCTTAAAAAAAATAAAAATTAGGTGTAATTATTTTACCACATAGCCACATAGAAAACATTTAAACCAAATTAAAAACAGTCAATACATTATTTTGTAATCTTTACCAATCATTATCATTAAAGACTTTAACTTTACAGCGAAAGTAATGACTCGCACCAATCTCATATCTATCAACAATCTTCAACTCGAATATTTCGTTTTCGGTGAAGGTGAAGAAGTGGTGATTTGTATGCATGGTCACGGAAGAACTGCACGTGATTTTCAATTTCTTGAAGCGGCAAATAGAATGATAATTTCAATTCATCTCTTTCACCATGGAAATTCAATATTTCCTGAAAGTAGAATTGAAAATAATCCATTGAGAACTGAAGAATTTGTTGATCTTTTTGAATTAATAGTAAAAGAAGAAGCAATTACTAAATTTCATTTACTTGCATTTAGCCAAGGAGGAAGATTTGCCTTGTGTTTGCTCCCATTCATAGCGAAAAATCTACTTTCATTCACGCTCATTGCTCCTGACGGTATGGATAATCACAGTTTTTACAATTGGTCGTCTCGACAAAAATGGGCGCGGGCACTCATGAAAAGCTTTGAGAATAACCCAAATCGTTTGATAAGTTTGAGTAAAATAGCTTACCAACTGCGTTTGATGCGTCCTAAAGTCCGCGATTTTGTCCACGAATTTTCTGCAAACAAAAAGCTTATCACCCAAGCTTCAGCCACTTGGAGAACATTTAGATTGCTTTTACCAAACAACAAGGCCATTTCAAAAGCCATTAAAACAAATAAAATTCCTATTTTGATTATCATGGGTGAATACGATCAAGTTATTCGGCCAAAACAAGCGTATCAATTTGCGGAAAAAATTAGAATTCCAGATTGTGTTATCGAAATCAATAATGGTCATAATTTCTTTAAAAAATCATCCATAAATAAGTTTGTAGGCCTTCTCCCATTTATTAATAATAACTAATTGTTTAAGCTTCTTTTGGTAGAGAAATTTCAAGAATTTTATTTGGGATATTTCCATTGAAATCATTCGTAGAAAAAAGTATCCATTTTAAATTAATTTAATATCCTGCAAATCTTTTACTTAATTATTTTATTGACGACGTTCTCCATTTTTACAATTTAAAGTTGTTTGTTAGTTCGGTAATTTAACGTTTGTTTTCAATTTTCCACACTGAGAATTCGAGAATTCGAGAATTCGCAATATGTCGAACCTTTTTTCTATTTAAAAATTATAACAATTAAGTCTCATCACTTTATAAATACTTGACAATTTAAATATTTAAACATCTAAATATTGTGCATAACTACTGATTTCATTGAGTTTCAGTCACTCCTTTTATTCAACAAAGCCTATTTATCTTATTTTTTTAAAAAACCGAATAACACTTTACACTAATTTAATAACTCGGAAATTTCAAAGATAAAATGGTATAACTATATTTGTTTAAACATTTTCAAACATGAACAACATCCTTAATCACAAAGAAATTGAACAAAAAATCACGCGTTTAGGTCACCAAGTACTAGAGAATTGTTTCGAAGAACCTGTTATTTATATTGGTGGTATTTGTGGAAATGGATTAAAATTAGCCAACCAATTGAAATCAATTATGGCTTCTAATTCTAATCAGGAGATTCATGTTTTTGAAATTACGGTAAACAAAGATGAACCTTGGAGTGAACCAATTACACTTTCAATTGACGAAAAATTGTTGAAAAACGCATATATTATTTTAGTGGATGATGTTCTCAATTCAGGTAAAACTATGCAATATGCATTAATGAAATTTTTAGAACGGGCGACTAAATCAATTAAAACAGTGGCATTGGTTGATCGAACGCATAGACGTTATCCGATTAAAGCAGATTTTGTTGGTTTGAGTCTTTCGACAACTTTAAAAGAACGTGTTGAAGTGGATTTGGATGGCGAGAATTCTAGAGCTTATTTGGTGTAAAAAAAGGAAGAAGGAGAAATGAGTGATGAGTG
>CANNKP010000176.1 GCA_947505255.1 Flavobacteriales bacterium | reverse complement strand
GGTGGAATTAAAATTGATGATCCCGCAATTGACTTGGCAGTTGTTGCGGCAGTATTATCTTCAAATGCAGATTTACCGATTCCAAAGAACATTGCGCTTTCGGCAGAACTTGGATTGTCTGGCGAGGTTAGACCAGTTAATAGAATTGATCAACGCATCTCCGAAGCTGAAAAATTGGGCTTCGAAAAAATCATTATTTCAAAATACAACAAGGGAATTGAACAAAAGAATTTCAAAATTGAATTGGTGAAATGTGGGAAAATTGATGAAGTGGTGAGGGCGCTTTTTGGATAATAGACATAAGACTGAAAGACAAAGGACAAAAGACTAAAGGGTCGAAATTAATTTGATTTTTGGAAATCAGTCTATTGTCATCAAGTCCTTTGTCTTTTGTCTTCAAACAAAATAAGAAAGTCCAATTACCATCATCGAAGCGTCGATTAAAGCATAATATCCTTCTTTTCTTTGCTTGTTGATTCCAAGAATTAAAAGAATTGACAAAATACTTCCACAGTAAAAAACAATGTTATAGCGCATATTTTCGTTGACTATTGCGATAATCAGAATAAAAAGTGAAATTAGTACAACTGAAAAAACTTTTGTACGGGTGATTCCAACCACTTGAGGAGTTGTTTTTTGGGATTTAAAATCATGTTCTAAATCACGGATATCGAAAGCAATTGTCAAGGCGACGAAATAATAAAAGTACGCTAGCAGTTCTGGAAAAATTGTTGAACTAATTCCGTATTCATTTACCCATGGAAAAGCAATTATGATTGTGGTCCAAACAAAAGCAATTAATGGAGATTTTAAATAGGCTATTTCTCGTAGGCTTTTTTTTCGAATGGGAACAACATAAATCAAGCTAACAATACCGGCTAAAAGTATCAATGGAATGATTTCAAATTTGCCTATTAAAAATAGAAAAGAGCTGAATCCAATAACACCAGAAATCCCAATTAAGCTTTTTAAATAAAATTGATGATGCTTCACCCAAATTAGCCAAGGAGTGAGATGGGCGCTTTTTTTTACTTTGAATAAGCGTTGGAAATTGTAAACGGATAGAATTGCACAAAAACAGGTTATTCCATATAACCACCATTTTTCTATTCCATAATTAAATGCTGTTCCTGCTGTCAGACAAAATGCGGAGAGTCCAACTAAATAATTTGAATAAACGATATGTTGAAAAAGCGGTTTAATAGCTCAATTACTCAATTTCCGCTAAAACACTATCAACTGCTATTTCTTGAATGCATTGACAGCTTTTTTTCTTTTTACAAATCGGACAATTTGGATCATATACTAAAACGTGTACATTTATTCCTAGCGGTTGCCATCTTCCTGGATGAATTGGTTTTCTAGGGGAAAAAAGTCCAATTGCTCTTACACCTAAAAACCCTGCAATATGCAACGGTCCAGTAGAGCATGCTACCAAATTTTTCACTTGAGAAATAAAGTAAATCAATTCTTTGAGGGATAATTTACCCGTTAAATCAATAATATTATCGTTGATAGGCAAATTCGATCGAAATAAATCACCTTCTTGTTCTGTTCCAGTAAAATAAACGGTATATCCTTTTGCAACCAATTCATTTGCCAATTTCAAGTAGGATGCTAATGGCCATTCCAAAGCACTTCCTTGCGATTTAGGGTGCAAAACAACCGTTTTGTTGTTCTTTTCTAAAGAATCCAATAAATCACTTGGCAATATACACTGCTCTACTTTAAATGCCGTTGTCATACTCATTACCTCTTCCAATGATGGAATTGTAGTCAAACCCAAAGGTTTTAACAACTCAAAATTCAATTGTGATTCGTGTAATGGTGAATTCTTTCTTGAAAAGTTAAGACGATGTGAGCAAGACAATAAATGGAAACTTCGATGTGACGTTCCAATTCTCATTGGGATTCTCGCTTTTTTAGCTAAAGCAGCAATCTCTTTATTTGGGAAGACATGAATAATTGCATCGGCTTTCAATTCTTTTAACGCTTCTGATCTTTGAGATGTTGGTAAATTTTCAATCAATTTCCAATCAATAAACTCATCAACAACTGAAAAACAAGCTACAATTGCTTGGGTATATCCTCTTCCTAAATAGATGAGCGTAGCATTTGGAATGTTGTTCTTTAGCCAAACACACATAGGCAAAGTCAACATAACATCTCCAATGCTATCCGTTCTTGATATAATAATTCTCATTTTCTAATCTTTTCTTGGTTCAATCGTCTCACTTCTTTGTATTTGAACTGATTGGATAAACCGCTAATTTGAGCGATTTTGAATCCGGCGTAACCGTCTAAAAAACCTTTCTTAATAACATACATGGAAAAAAACCGTGCTAAACACGACAAATATGGCGATAATACACCAACTTTTTTTCCTTGATTCACATATTTTTGGGCTGTTAAACTTGAATAATGATCGGCTCTTTTTCTGTGTTGTTCATAATTCACGTAGGAATAATGAAACAAATCTCCGTTTAATTCTAATTCAACGAGTTCTTTTGGTACTTCTAATTCTTCGTGAACAATATCTCCAACCCATTGACATTGATCTTTAGGGAATAGTCTAATCTTCCAATCAGGATACCAACCAGAATGATGAATCCATTTTCCACAATAGTTCGTTAAGCGATTAACTTTTCCTAACCCCGTGAAATCGGAATTTTTGAGAACCAAAAGACTTTTTAGTAAGTCCTCACTTATCTCCTCATCTGCGTCCAAGGAAAGAATATATTCAAATTTGGCTTGTTGATTGAGAAAGTTTTTCGAAGCCGCATAACCTTCCCATGCTCTTTGTATAAATTCAACATCAAGATTCTTACAAATCTCAGCTGTTTTATCGGTTGAGAAAGAATCTAATACAATAATTTGATCAGCTATCGTTCGAAGTGAACGAATACATCTTTCAATATTTCGTTCTTCATTGAAAGTAATGATAACTGCTGAAATTGAAATTGCCATGATTGGAGATATTCTTCTAGTTATTGAGTTGAAAAACCTACGTTATTTCACTCTTAATCTTTGACCTACAGTTAATCTATTAATGTTCACCCCAGGATTTAACTTTGACAATTGTGCTTGTGTTAAACCATGTCGTTGAGAGATTTTTGAAAACGTATCTCCTGCTTTTACTGAATAATATTTTTTAACTGCAGCAGGCTGTGTTACGGGTGTTTGCGTTTGGGTTGTCCCTCCAGGTCCAGTTTTCAATTGTAAACGTTGACCAACATAAATATTAGTAGTTCGAAGGGCATTCCATTCCATAATTTGCTCAACAGAAACACCATATTTTGTTGCAACGGTACCAAGTGTTTCTCCAGTTTTCACTTTGTGATAAATATACGATTCCAAAACAGGCGGTTTTCCTCCGAGAGAATCTGGTGTTTCAACAATTACTTCCTCAAGAATTAACGGTTTTGGGTTCACAACTGTTGCCGTTGCATATGTTTTTTTCTCTAATTCATACAAATCAACTTCTAAACTTACCAAAAGTCCAATTTTTTCAAGTGGCCCTGAAATACATTGATTCGGCTTTGTATAAGGAATATAGGTTGTTTTATATACTGGGTTTAACGTTTTAATATCTTCAACTGGCCAATCTAATAACTTGGAAATTGTTGCCATGTGAACACCACCAGACAAACACATTGTATCTAACTGCGCATAATGCACTTGTACATCCATCGGAACAATGTTGTGTTCTGCATGATAAGTTAGAAGGTAAGCTGCAGCAATAAAGTTTGGCACATATCCTTGTGTTTCCGTAGGTAAAAATGGTCTAACCTCCCAATAAGTTGTTTTGTTTCCTGAACGGCGAATTGCTTTGTTTACATTTCCCGGACCAGCATTATAAGCTGCAAGTGCCAAATTCCAATCTCCGTAAATCCCATATAATTGTCTCAAGTAACGACAAGCCGCATCAGTAGCTAATACTGGATCCATTCGTTCATCGATGTATGAATTTTCTTTTAATCCAAAATAAAGTCCCGTTCTGTACATGAATTGCCATAAACCTAATGCCCCAGCACGAGATTTAACTTGTGGACGCAATCCACTTTCAATAACGGATAAATATTTCAATTCAATCGGTAAACCATATTCCGCTAATTTTTCTTCAAACATATCGAAGAATAGCGTTGAACGACCTAAAACAATTCGAGCAAATCCTCTTCTGTTTTGAGCGAAAAATTTAATTGTGGAAAGTGTTGTTGCATTACAGTCCAAATGAAAAGGACTCATTTCATTCATAGATTCTAATCTTTCACAATACACGTCATCTGTGAACTGTGGATTATCTCCTTGCTCATAGTTCAATGCATTGATAATTGAATCGTAATTATTTTGGTTTACATAATCCGCTAGGAATAATTTTAAACTCTGTTCTACCGTATTTATAAATGCGTCTTTACTTAACGTATCGCTTGGTTTAACAAGATGAGCGGGAGTTTGAGTAAACGCGATGTTTCCAAACAAACCAAGAAAAAATACTCCGATTAAATTCTTCATACTTATTTTAGACTTTTTTCAAGATGAGCAGAAAAATTAAACACTTGTTTTTCCCCGAAATTTTTTCCCATCACCTGAATACCAAACGGCATGCCATTAGAGTGTTTCCCTAAAGGTAAGGAGATTGCAGGATTACCAGTTAAATTAGCATGAACAGTAAAAATATCTTGTAAATACATTGTAATTGGATCTTTCACGGCATTCAGTTCGAAAGCTGTAGAAGGTGTTGTCGGTAATAAGATTAAATCAAACTCATTTAGAATTTCATCAGTTCTATTTTTTAGTACGCGACGCACTTTTTGTCCTTTGGTATAATAGGCATCATAGAATTCATTTGACAGAACAAAAGTTCCAGCCATTATTCTACGTTGAACTTCTGGTCCAAAACCTTCCGATCGCGATTTTTTATAGGTGTCTTCTACTCCTTTTGCTATACTGCTTCTATATCCAAAATGAACGCCATCAAATCGCGATAAGTTGGAAGAAGCTTCAGCAGTTGTTAGAACATAATACGTTGGTACCATGTATTCCAAATACGGAAAAGACACTTTTTCAACTGTGTGTCCATTTTCTTCTAATTTCAGAATAATTTCATCCATTCTAGCAGCAACTTCAGGATCAATTCCTTCGGTCTCAAAACTTTCTTTGATGACAGCAATCTTCAATTTTCCGATTGGTTCGAAATCACTGAATTTTTCAACGGATTTATTGGAAACGGTAGAATCAAATTCATCTTCACCTGCCATTACTTCTAAAAGTAGTGCTGAATCTTCCAATGAATTGGTAAATGTTCCAATTTGGTCAAAGGATGAAGCATATGCTATTAATCCAAAACGGCTAATTCGACCGTAAGTTGGTTTGATTCCGTACGTTCCAGTAAAAGATGCTGGTTGACGAATTGAACCACCCGTATCACTTCCAAGAGCAGCGGTGCACATTCCAGCAGAAACTGCGACAGCCGATCCACCGGATGATCCACCAGGAACTAGCTTATTGTTGAGATTATTTTTTACAGGTCCGAAAGAAGAATTCTCATTAGAACTTCCCATTGCGAATTCATCACAATTTAAGCGACCAATGATAACAGCATCTTCGTCAATTAAACGTTGAACTGCTGTT
>CANNKP010000175.1 GCA_947505255.1 Flavobacteriales bacterium | reverse complement strand
TTTCATCTTTTAGGATTATTGATACGTATCAATTACTTTTTAAATTCCTTACTTTTAAAACGAAACAAGGATGAGATTTCTTTAGCGGAATTAAATTTTGACAAACTACTATTTAAACAGTATTTTTATCAAGTGCATAAACTATATCGAAAAAAAAATACCCTTGAGCGTCCTTATTTAAAATATGGTGAACAGACTACTAAATAAATTTGGCAAGTCACAAAACAAGGTGGTTTTAGCTCAATTGGCAATAAAAGTCCAAGAAATAAGGGCAAATAATTCTGTTTTGGTTTTGTTCGGCTCTCCAACTGAGGGAAGTTGGAAGGGAATTGCACATGCTACAGTTGGATTATACCCTTCAATTTCATTAGAAATTCCACAATGGTACTCAAAGCCAGTATTGAACACGTCAGAAACAATTCAATTTTGTGCGCAAATCAAAGCTTTAAAATTTGAGCGAATTATTATCAGTGGTTTTGCACCCTATTTTTTTTCGTGGATTGATCAATTGCACAAAGAACTGACTATTGACGTGCTTTATCATGGCACAATTAGTGAATTTTATGATCCAGCGCAGCAAGATTTCATTAAAGAATTAATTTCAGTTGGGAAAACTAAAAAAATAAGTCGATTTGGATTTGTGAAAGAAGGTTTGGCGGAAGTGTTTATAAAATTATACGAATTCGATTGTTTCCACCAACCATTAAATTCACCAATAATACCCGGAAATTTAAAAAAATTAGTGCTTGATAAAACGAAAATACACGTTGGCGTTTTTGGAGCAGATACATTCAATAAAAATTTGCACAACCAAGTTATTCATTCATTGATGATTGAGAATGTAATTGTACATGTATTAGACAAAAGTGTTTTCCAGTATTTAGGAATGGGTGAGCGCATTGTAGAACATGGTAAAAATTTGCCAAGAGAACAATTTTTGTCAATTCTTGGCTCAATGGATTTAAATCTATATATGTCCTTCAATGAATCTTGGGGATTAGTTGCTTTTGAAAGTGAAGCTATTGGGGTAAAAACGATAAATAATGACAATATCGATTACATAAATACAATTAGATTGAAATTAGATAAATGAAAATCCTCCACATCATTCCCAATCTCAAAAAAGGAGGTGCTGAACGTTTGACATTAAACATCGTCAATAGCCTGCAATCGCTTTCGAATATTGAAGTGCAACTCATTTCTTTTAGAGATGAAAATGATTATCTTTTTTTAACAAACACAATTATTTGGAAAGTTATTCCCGCGAAAGTTATTCCTTCCTTATCAGGAAAATCAAAAGTAGACGTAAAACAGCTACAAGCATATATAGATGCTTTCCAACCTGATGTGATCCATTCCCATTTATTTGAAACAGAAATGGTTCTAGCACATATTTCACTACCGAAAAAAACGAAGCGAATTGTTCATTTCCATGATAACATGCATCAATTTCGTAATTTAAGTTTCAAAACTATTTTTAATAAAACATACTTGACAGATTTTTTTGAAAAAAGGATTGTCTCCAAAAAATATCCTAAAAAAACCACTGCGATTGCCATTTCAAAGAATACCGGAGTCTATTGTAAAAGAAACTTATCAAAAAATATTAGTGTCGTTCTGTTGCACAATGCAATTGACTTGGCAGTTTTTGAAAAGAAAGAGCGTGCATCTTCTTCTAACGAAATTACATTAATTGGTAGTTTAGTAGAAAACAAAGGACATGTATTAGCAGTTCATACCATTAAAGAACTTAAAAATAGAGGTGTTATATTGAAAATAAACCTTTTGGGAGAAGGAGTTGAACGAGAAAAATTAGAAAATCTAGTCAAAGAATTAGAATTGGAAAAAGAAGTAGTATTTCATGGAAATATTGATTCACCAGAGATATTTTTACAACAGAGTTTTTGTTATTTTCTTACCTCAAAATCCGAAGCTTTTGGTTTAACAATAATTGAAGCAATGGCGTGTGGCTTGCCAGTAGTTTGTACTGATGGTAAAGGAAATCGCGACTTAATTCAAGAAGGTGAAAATGGTTTTATAGTATGGGAACGAGATCCAAAACTTCTAGCAGATAAAATTGAACTTTTATTTAAAAACGAGGATTTGCGCATGGAAATGGGAGAAAAAGCGCGAATATATGCACAAGAATTTGGAATGGAAAAATATATAACAGAATTGCTTGCGATTTACAAATCTTGAATTGTTTTTACAAATTGACTGAAATTATCGTCAGCATTATACATCATTTTCCAGGTTTCAAAACTAGCTACTTGCTTCATTTCCTGCAGTGTTGATGAAAGATCAATAAAAGATTTTATGGTTTCTGCTAATTCCATAGGTTTTATATCTGCTTTCAACAAGTAACCATTTTCACAGTTAACAATTTCTGAGTTCCCTCCAACATTTGTTGCAATAACCGGTATTCCAAACGACATAGCTTCCATGATTGAAACAGGAACCCCTTCGGAAGAACTAACATTGATGAATAAATGGGGCCTTATTTCATTGTAATAAGTATAAATTTCTTTATTGTCTCTTCTTCCCATTAATTCTACTCGAATATTCGAAGGCAAATTTGAGATTATTGTTTCGATTTGCATTCTTTCTGGGCCATCTCCAAAATGAATCCACTTGATGGCTGATTCAGTTATTCCTTTCAAAGCTTCAGCAATCAGATACACTCTTTTTACTGGAATGATATTCGAACAACTAACCAACAATAAATAATTTCGCTCAATATTGGCTGGATTAATAGAATTGTTTACACCTAACCTTGATAGCTCAAATTTATCATCCAAACCAGTTTTCCAAACAGCCTTCGCATAATCGATTCCGTCCTGCGAAATGGAAAATATTTTCCCAATGTTCTGTGTTATTGTTTTTCGAAATGGTAAGTAACTAATGGTACTTTCCTCAAAATAAACGTCCCAACGGTGAATACGACATAGCGTTTTGACCTTAGGGCATTCATCCTGTGCTAGTGCTAAGCCGAGTGCAACATCATCACACCAATAACTGTATAAAAATAATTTCACATCGTTCTTTTCTCCAGTTAAAAGCTTTTTTACATAATTTCTCACTCTTTTCCCTTTAAACAGTGAGATTAGCATTGTAGAAATGATGCCCTTTGTAATAGTTCTTTTGTAAAGTGATTTGATAATTGACCTTTCTTTCCAAAATAATGGGTCAAAAAAATTGAATAGCGCTTGCAGTTTTTGAATTTTAGTAAGGCTAAGATTTATTCTTCTAACCTCGCAATTAGCAGGAATTACTCGGGTTTGTTGTCCGCTGTTATTCTGAGAGATTATAAGTACTTCATCAAATCCTTCCGCCAAATAATTAATTTCAGTTTCCAAAAAAGTCTCTCCTGTTCCGAAAGGAAAATCTGCAGTAAAAAGGATGAGTTTATTCTTCATGTTCTTAGCAATTTCAGATTTCTGCACAGTTGTTTTTTTGACTTTCTGGATATACAAATTTAATACTTCTTACGATTAATTTAGATTTTATTCATTATTCCAAAATCGCATTTAAAAAGTTCCCATTTTCCAAATAATTCAAAATCAATCATAGTATATTAGCTATTCTATCTCAATTTACTATCTTAGCAACCGATGAAAAAAGTTCTCATTCTTGCTTATGATTTTCCACCTTATGTTTCGGTAGGAGGCTGGTATAATGAAAATGGTATAACTCCTTTTATTTTTGCTTAATTTAGAAGTCACGAAATTTATACATGGAAAGCCAACGCGTAGAATATATACTTCAAAAAGGAGAAGGATTAACTATTGAGTTCAAAAGAGCCGCTAGCGCATTGCCGAAAAACCCACATATTGCAAAGTTTTTTGTTCAAATGGCGCGAGCGGAAGAATTGGGGACTGGTATACGAAATGTTTTTAAGTATAGTCAACTCTATTCGGGGGATGTTCCTAAAGTGGATGAGGGGGATGTTTTTGAAGTGAGAATACCTTTAATAATCGCCAAAGAAACTACCAAAGAAACTACTAAAGAAACTACCAAAGAAACTACCAAAGAACTAAGTGATCGAGAGTCGCTGATTATCTCTTTAATCACTAGTAATAAGCAGGTTAGCGCAGTTGAGTTGGCAAGAAGCACTACCCTGTCTGCGGATGGCGTTAGATACTACCTTAAAAAGTTAAAAAATAAAGGAATTTTACAACGGAAGGGTTCAACTAAAGGAGGAGAGTGGGTTATTCTAAAAAAGAAATTGAAATGAAAAAAGTTCTCATTCTTGCTTATGATTTTCCACCTTATGTTTCTGTTGGGGGTTTGCGGCCGTACAATTGGTATAAGTATTTGAAAGGATTTGGGGTAGAGCCAATCGTTGTTACGCGTCAATGGGGAAATGTTCATGGGAATAAGTTGGACTATATTTCTGCTGGTGAATCTGAAAAATGTATCATAGAAGAAACGGAATTTGGGACGATTATACGCACACCCTATAAACCAAATTTGGCCAACCGCATGATGCTTAAACATGGAGAGCGTAAATACCGTTTTTTTCGTAAAAGCATTTCTGCATTTTATGAAGGAGCACAATTTATTTATCCAACAGGTCCAAAAGTAGGTTTATATAATGGTGCGCGCGACTATTTAAAGCACACTAAAGTAGATGTCATCCTTGCAACTGGAGATCCATTTGTCTTATTTAGCTTTGCTTCTAAATTGAGTAAAGAGTTTGGTATTCCCTGGATTGCAGATTATCGAGATCCATGGAGCCATAATCAAGAACATCGGAAAAATTTTATTCAAAAACATTGGAATTCCTACTTTGAAAAAAAGACGGTGTCTACTGCTACTCATATTCGTACAGTTTCAAAATTTGTACATTCCAAGATAGACCAATTAATTCCAAATAAACCCTATAGTATTACACCAAACGGTTACGATACAGCGGTAATTGATAAAATAAAAAATATTCCGCAAAACAATGAAGTATTTAGTATTTCATTTGTTGGAACAATTTATAATTGGCATCCAATTGAAAGTTTTCTTCGCGCAGCAAACGCATTTGTGACAGAAAATCCGCAAGCCAAAATAGTATTCAAATTTTACGGTACTAATTTAACGGAAGAATTAAATAGGCTGGTTAATGAACTCTTCCCGAATTTAAAAAACCATGTTCTCATTACACCTAAAATTCAGAACAACGAATTACTAGAAAAATTAGCTTCAGATAATGTGATGCTTCTTTTCAATTATTACTCGTATATGGGTACAAAGATTTTCGATTATCTCGGAATTCGTCGAAAAATGATTATGTGTTATGAAAATGATCCAGAAGCGAATATTCTAAAACAGAGATTCTATTCCATTGATGAATCAGGTAACAATAGCAAACAGCTCCAAGCTGACCTCATCAACGAAACCAACTCTGGTATAATTGTGAAGGACGCTGCGCATTTAAAAGAGGTTTTAGAAGAATTGTATGCAGAATTTGAAGAAAAAGGATTTATTGCCTGCGAATCAGTTGGGGTAGAAAAGTATTCGAGAAAGATCCAGGTAGAGAAATTGGCGGAGTTGATTAAATCAATTTAAAATTTTCTGCGGATATAATCATTTTGTTTCGAAGAAAGGTAATATTGCTGTCATAAACCAATTTGGTGGATTATTGACAAGAATTTCCATATCCG
>CANNKP010000174.1 GCA_947505255.1 Flavobacteriales bacterium | reverse complement strand
TTTTCAAAAATGAACGCGTTCTGTCGCCAATTGAAAATGCAGGAATGAAATCTTCTGTTTTTTTGATTGAATCAAAAGATACAATAGTTTCTTCTTGTTTCTGATTCAGTTTTTCAATGTGCTCGATGATGTTGAACTTTTCATTTGCACCTAAAACTAAATCAACTCCAGGTATTTGACTTATTTCGATCGGTTTTAATTGCGCAAAACAGCCAATAATTGCCACAAAACCATCAGGATTTATCTTTAATGCTTTTTTGACTAATTGCTTACATTTTTTATCTGCATTTTCAGTAACAGAACAGGTGTTAATAACAAAAATGTCAGGTGTTTCTTCGAATTCAACTTTTGCATATCCACCATCTTCAAATGACCTTGAAATTGTTGATGTTTCAGAGAAATTTAATTTACAACCGAGTGTATAGAATGCAACTTTTTTGTATTGAATCATAGAAGTGCAAAATTAGAATTTTTAATTGACTCTTGAAATTGAATTTTTCTAATAAGTTTAATTATAGAAAAAATGATGCTATTCCTCCAAAGCTTTCCATTTTTTCAATAGTGGGATAAAAAGAAGAAGCCCCATAACAGAATAAATAAAGAATAAATAAGGCTCTACGAACATTGACTGATGAGTTTGAAGTTCAATACCATTACATTTTGTTTGCACGTATGCATGCTTTGTTAATTCGTTGTATAAAATAATGATAATCATGATAAAAATAGGAGCAATGATGTAACACAAATTCATAAGAATATTAAGCACTTTCTTATTTACAATTTTCTTTTTTAATCCTAAAAGAGTCAAAGAAATTATAATAATAAAGGTAATTATAAATGTAACCATAACACCTTGCTCTCGGAAATTTGAAAAGACAATTATCATTACATTGATTATAAGTATTATTCCAGCAACCGGTATAGTTATCAAGAGACTTTTAATACTTGCGAATTCGAACCAAATGAATCCCCATGTAATGCTGAAAGAAATAATCAAGAAGAATAAAAGATCATAAGAATTATTTTTATCTAGGACCAAATAAGTATGATTCCTTATTAAGGAATCTAAACCCGTTTTACTGTAAAAATACACATGTTGTTTACTCATTCTTTTAATAAACTTGTTTGTGTCAGAAACTGAAGATTCAATATTTTTTATTTCTTTTTGATGATTGTAATATCTTGAATTGTTTTTCCAATCATGAATTATTGAATGATGAAAATTCTTATATTTTTTATATGATAAATACCTAGTTAAATGTTTAGAATTGATGTTGTTATCAATCTTATATTTTAAACATACTTCAACGAAATTATCGATACTTTTTTGAACTTCTTTTGGATTTTTATTATGAAGAAGTTGATAAATTTGGCTTGTATATTTTTTATTTTTTGAACTTAGAAGTTTACCATTTTCAGCGCTTCGATAAGGTGCTTCTATTAAAACTTGAGAAAAATTAATAATTGAATTCAATTCAGGATGGTCTAATTCATCTAATTTATATATTTTGGTCAGGTACGTATTGTAAGTTCCGTCACATTCGTTGAGTTGTGCGTATTTTATATGAGTAGAATAAAATTGAATCTTTCTTCCTTCTATAATTATAGTATTCTTTTCATTTATTTTGGAATTTGTCCAAAAAGTTTCTTTATTCTGATTTAGAGTATCGGACTTAGGAATAATTATGTCGTAAGGAATTTGATCCCAACCCTTATTATTTTCATCGTACTTAATTAGATCAACTGGATAAGGAGCGGGGTAGGACCGATTGTCGATTGTATATTGATTCGGTGAAGTGATTAAAAATGCATTTCCGAGGTTCAACTTATCTATGTCTTGCTGTATGTTTTTTTCATCGAATAAGGTTTTAGACTTTATTTTACATCCGTAAGTAAAAGGTAAATATGCACTTGATAAGATGAAAAAAGCAAAAAATAATGTCCCGAAAAGAAAAATGAAATAGCCTTTTTTTAAAGGGTAAAAACTCTTAAAGGCATTGTTTTTATAAAAATAAATTGCCCAAATGCTCAGAATTATTATTTCGTAGGTAATATGAAAATAAATGTAACCACTGTTACTGTAAAAATTCTGTATGCGAAATTGTTGCAATGTTTTGAGATTGATTAATCCAAATCCAACGATATAAGAAAGGATCCAACAAATGATTCCTGCGAAAGTTAACTGAATTACCTTCGAATGCCAGAGTAATGGATAATTTTCAAGAAGGGATGTATTTATTTTTTTTAATAGATTCATAATAAAAAGTTTAGCTAAACAATCGTTTTGTTGATTGAGATATATTACGAACGTATTTTATTTCAATATTATGTTGTATTAAAGCAGTCAATAGTAGGTTCAAACCATCTTCGCTTTGAATAGTTATTAAATACATTCCACCATTAAAGTCAATGTCTTTAATTTCTAAATCTTTAATAGCTTTGTTCAACAACTCTCTAGAACAATTCACATCCATTTCTATGAAGCAATGATTTTCATTTTGGTCGTTTGCGTCAGATAAATATGTAGGTTTTCCATTTTTCAAAAAGAGTACATTATCTGAAACCTTTTCTACTTCGAATAATTGTTGTGAACTTAATATTATACCTAAAGGATTTGAGATACTTTGGGAGAGGTTTTTCAAATCTTCAAGTACTAGTTGTTGTGCTAAAACATCCAAATTTGCTAATGGTTCATCTAATAATAAAATTTTAGGAGAGCGTAGAAATGTACGAGCTAATTCAAAACGCATTTTATACCCTGATGAAAGTTCGTCCCAATTATGATTTCGATAAGGCCATAATCCAAACCGTATAATCATCATGTTTACCATTATTTCATTCTCTTCTCCTTTTATTCCATAATGTGATGCAGCATATTTTAAATTACTTTTCAAAGAACCATACCATTTGGACGTTCTTTGAGGAATGTAAGTCAACTTTGTCCTTAAATCATAATCTGAAGAAATAGTATTTTCAACATTGTATATCAAATTTCCAGATTCAGATTTTAAATCCTTAGCTAAAATTCGTAGAAGTGTAGTTTTCCCATTGCCATTTTCACCAACTAACCCCCAAATATCTCCTTGTTTAACCTCAAGAGATATTTCTCCTAACTGAAATTTGCCTCGACTATATTTCTTTACAATTTTATCCGCTTTTAATAATACTCGATGCGGAGGTGAGTGTACTTCAATCGTCGAAAGTTTTAACAGAAACTCGTTGACTTTTTCGTGCAACTCTATTTTAGAAGGTAAAACAGTTTCTTTCCAATCTGTTAATTCAACACATTCTTTATACAACGTGAAGTTTTTTGAATCTAGAACACAATCAATGAATTTTCGATAACCTAAATTATGGTCTCCATTCTGAAAATGAAGAGCAACATTATCAATTTTTTCTTTATATGTTATCATACTATGAATGGATAATTTCAATAAATGAAATGTGATTCAACTAAATTAGTATTTTATAATCAAACCTAACCAAACTATGCTATTTTAACCGAATTCTTTAAAAATTCACTGAAATGCTTGTTAAATGTAGCTTTTGATTAGTTTTGATAATAATATTTATACAAATGAAACACACGCACAACTTAGAATATGAATTATTTGACTCTTGGGAAGAGTTGTCGATTGATGATAAAGAACTAATTACACAAGCTTATTCGATATGTGAAAAAGCCTATGCGCCTTATAGTAAATTTAGCGTTGGAGCAGCCGTTCTTCTTGAAAATGGAGAAGTTGTTTTAGGAAATAATCAGGAAAACATTGCTTATCCATCAGGTTTATGTGCAGAGAGAGTTGCACTTTTTTATACCGGAGCAAATTTCCCTGAATTAGCTGTTCAAACTATTTGTGTTGTTGCTAATGGTGATTTAATTCCTTTTGACACTATTTTAGCACCTTGTGGCGGTTGTCGACAAGTAATGTTAGAAACAGAAATTCGCCAAAATAAGCCATATAGAGTAATTCTTGTAAGTCAAAATAAAAGAACCATTGTCTTTAAATCGGCAAAAGATTTATTACCTTTTGCCTTCGGAACAAATTAAAAAGCATCTCACGAATCAAAAATATATTTTTATCACTTGATTTAAATCAGTCAAAGATATAATTACATGATTTTGTAATATGAATTCGTATATTCTTTTAATCAATTTTAAAAGTCAAATGTCGGCAGTATTTCAGCAAAGAGTGCGATGAAAAACGTAAAACCATTTTTAAAAATCCAACCAAAGTAAATTTATGTGAGGATTTATAGGTCATTTAAAACTTCAATGATTAGATTTTCCTATATTTGTCTTTCGAATTTTAATTGGTAAAAACATGGCGGTAAAAACTGCAAGCAAACCATCAAAAACAACTAAAAAATCAGCAGTAGCTGGTAAAAATAAGTTTTCTAAAGAAACGTATATCAAATGGTATAAGGACATGTTACTCATTCGTAAATTCGAAGAAAAAACAGGTCAATTATATATTCAACAACAATTTGGGGGTTTTTGTCACCTTTATATTGGTCAAGAAGCAATTGTTGCGGGCACTGCCAGCGCTTGTCGTCCAGGTGATAAGCACATGACTGCATACAGAGATCACGCACATCCAATTGCTTTAGGAGTTGATCCAAGAGTTTTAATGGCTGAATTATACGGAAGATCAACAGGTTGTTCAAAAGGTAAAGGTGGTTCAATGCACTTTTTCATAAAGGAAAAAAACTTTATGGGTGGACATGGAATTGTTGGAGCTCAAATAGCGATGGGAGCAGGTGCTGCATTTGCTGAGAAATATAATGGAACAGATAATGTTGCTTTTGTTTCAATGGGAGATGGTGCTGTTCGTCAAGGTGCTTTGCACGAGACTTTCAACATGGCGATGATTTGGAAATTGCCAGTGATTTTTATCATTGAAAATAACAATTACGCTATGGGAACTTCTGTTGAAAGAACAACAAACGTGACCGACCTATCGAAAATTGGTCTTTCTTATGAAATGCCTTCTCGCGTTGTGAATGGTATGTCACCTGAATCTGTGCATGAAGCGATTGAAGAAGCATGTGACAGAGCAAGAAAAGGCAATGGACCAACATTATTAGACATTCGTACGTATCGTTATAAAGGTCACTCGATGTCTGATCCAATGAAATACAGAACAAAAGATGAGTTGGCTGAATGGATGGAACAAGATCCAATCGAACATTGTTTGAACGTGATTAAAGAGAACAAATGGATGACAGCAAAACAACTCGAAGACATGAGCGAATGGGTGAAAAAAGAAGTTGCTGAATCAGTTGAGTTCGCTGAGAATTCGCCTTATCCTGAAGCGCACGAATTGTACGAGGACGTTTATACGCAAACAGATTATCCTTACATTAAAGAGTATTAATAAAGAACCGAGAGCTGAGAACCGAGAGCTGATATTTATTCTCGAATGTCATAACGGTTGTCTCAACACTAGTAGTAGAAAATAATAAATAAAGAACTGAGAACTGAGAGTTGAGAAAAGAGATTAAATCTCGAATCTCACAACGAAGTGGTCTCAACTCTAATATCTAAAAAAAATGGCTGAAATCATATACATGCCCAAATTAAGTGACACCATGACAGAAGGTGTTGTTGCTGAATGGACAAAAAAAGTTGGAGATACTGTTGCATCAGGCGAAATATTAGCTGAAATTGAAACAGATAAAGCAACA
>CANNKP010000173.1 GCA_947505255.1 Flavobacteriales bacterium | reverse complement strand
CTTTATTTAGGAGTCGTACAACATTTGGCTAAAACAGAATATAAAGCTCCTGCAGCATTTGTTGGGTCATTTGTAACAGGAGCAGTTTTTCTAATATTCGCTTTACCTGTGAACATGATATTCTCCGTTCTTCCAACCCCAGGGTCGAAATCATATGTTGCTAATTATATTACTGAACACCCTAAAGCTTCCAAATCAGAAATCAAAGCTGTAAAAAAGGGAATACAAAAGAAAAGATCCTTAAAAAGTTTAGGAGGTTCATTGGCAGGAATGGGAGCTGGAATAACTGTATGGATTGCAATAGCATTGAGCAACTTTTAAAAATCACGTTAAATCATAAAAGCATTAATAATCTAAAAACTAAAAATCATGAAAAAAGTAATTTACAATTTAGCCTTAATTATCGGTTGTGTGAGCACAACTTTAGCACAAACAAAATCATCAATTGCAGTAACAAATCCAAGTGTAAATGGGTTATTTGCAACTCCAACAATTGCATCTAAATTGATTCGCTTAGAATTAATCAAACTGAACCTTTATAATGTCTATGACGAATTTGACATGGCAGATGCGTACAAGAAAAATCCTGAGTTTTTAAATAATTGTGTAAGTAAGACTTGCCTTGTTGAATTAGGAACTGAATTGAATGTAGATTATACTGTTTCTGGAAGTTATGATGCTTTAGGAGATAAAATTGTTTTAACAATTAAAATAATTGATGTTAAGAACAATACTATTTTTAAAACTGGAACAAAGGAATTCGATAATCAAGAGCCAGAACTTCAGCGCATGACAGAAATTTTATTGAATGAAATGCATGGAATAGAATCCCCAAAAGAACTTGTTGATCGCTTAAAATTTAAAAATGAGCTAATTACCTCTAATAATGTTGGGAAAGTAAACAATTCTGGACCTCGAGTTGGATATGCCTACATGGTTGGAAGTATGGCTGAATTTGCAACACGTTCAACAGATCGCGGTGGTTTGGATATTTTCCCTGGAATCAGTATGATTGGATATCAAGTTGAAGGACAATATGTTGGAACGGAAAATTTTTCAGCGTTAATTGAAGGGGTTTTTAATGTTTCAGGGTTAGAACAAGGTCAATTCATTCCAACGGCAACAATTATGAATGGCTTTAGATTCGGTAAGGCAGGCTGGGAATTTGGTTTTGGACCAGGTTTTGGGTTGAAAAAAGTAACGAATGGATTTTTTGACTCAGAAGGCACATTTGGCGATAAAGACACCTATTTTAACTCAGAGGATTGGACTTCTTATGCGGCTAAAGAATCTTTGGATCCAACCCAACATCCAAGTTTTTTTAAAACGGATGGTACAATGAAATCATTAACAGAAATAAATTCTAAATATAACTTAACAAGTAAACATGCAGATACAAGAGGTGATTTGGCAATAAGCACAATGTTCGTTATGGCAATCGGTAGAACGTTTAGAGCTGGATCGTTAAACATTCCAGTAAATGTGTTTTATTCTTCAAGAAAAGGAGGAGGAATGGTCGGTGTAAGTGTAGGATTCAATGTTATGAAAAGTAAGAAACCAATAAACTCGAAAAAATAAAGTGCAATTTTTGACCTTTAAAAAGGAGTGATTTTTTCACTCCTTTTTTTGTTTAATTTCCAAAATTAATTAGCTGTTCATCTGAGGCTTTTGACACTTAAAGTAATTCTTGTTTTGTCAATGACTTTATATTCGAACGATTATTAAAGCAATTCAGCGGTTAATGCATCACCATTTTTTGTGACTTTGAGCAAGCCTTGTTTTGTCAAAGCCTTAATACTTAAATCCCATTGCTTTCCGCTCAAACCAGCTTGCATTTTTAACGCATTCAAATCCATCGTTTTTTCCTTTTGAATAATGTCAAAAATCACTTTTTCATTATCACTTAATTCAACTTTCACAGTATGAACTTCAGGTCGCATTTGAGGGAAAAATAACACTTCTTGAATCGATGGATTGTTTGTTAAATACATGATCAAACGGTCCATTCCAATTCCCATCCCTGAAGTTGGCGGCATCCCATATTCTAATGAACGCAAGAAATCGTAATCAATAAATTGACCTGCTTCATCGTCACCTTTTTCAGCTAAACGAACTTGTTCTTCAAATCGCTCTCTTTGATCAATTGGGTCATTTAATTCCGAATAGGCATTTGCAACTTCTTTCCCACAAACCATTAATTCGAATCGTTCTGTTAATTCTGGATTATCCCGGTGCTCTTTACACAATGGCGACATTTCCTTCGGGTAATCAGTTATAAAAGTTGGTTGAATGTAATTTCCTTCACATTTTTCACCAAAAATCTCATCGATTAATTTCCCTTTCCCCATGGTAGTATCCACAGCGATTCCCATTCCTTTTGCAGCATTGAATAATTCGTCTTCTGATTTTCCATCAATATCAAATCCTGTAAAATCAATGATTGATTGGCGCATCGTAACTCTTTTATACGGTGCTTTGAAATTGATTTTATGTTCTCCGAAAGTTGTTTCCGATGAACCATTAACTTCCATCGCGCAATGTTCTAAAAGTCGCTCCGTGAAATCCATCATCCAATTGTAATCTTTGTATGAAACATAGATTTCCATTGCTGTAAATTCAGGATTATGCGTTCTATCCATTCCCTCATTTCTGAAGTTTTTAGAAAATTCATAGACACCATCAAAACCACCAACAATCAATCTTTTCAAATATAATTCATTGGCAATACGCATGTACAAAGGAATATCCAATGCATTGTGATGCGTCATGAAAGGTCTAGCAGCTGCGCCACCAGGAATTGGTTGCAAAACTGGCGTTTCAACTTCCATATATCCAGCATCATTGAAAAATTGACGCATGGCAGTGAACAATTTTGTTCGTTTAATGAATATTTCCTTGACATGCGGATTAACGACCAAATCAGCATAACGCTGGCGATAACGCATTTCAGGATCCGTAAAAGCATCGTGAATTCTACCTTCAGCATCAGTTTTTGGCAACGGTAACGGCTTCAATGATTTACTTAATAGCGTAAATTCTTGCACATGAACAGAGGTTTCTCCAACTTTCGTGGTAAACATGTATCCTTTTACCCCGATGAAATCACCTAAGTCTAATAACTTCTTAAAAACTTGATTGTACATGGTTTTGTCTTCACCTGGACAAATTTCATCCCGGTTGAAATACAACTGAATGCGACCTGAAGAATCTTGCAACTCAGCAAAAGAAGCCTTCCCCATGTCACGTTGACTCATCATTCGACCAGCCAGACAAACCTGTTTACCTTCTTCGAACTTATCCTTTATAACTGTCGCATAGTCAGTTACTGGATATAAATCTGCAGGATAGGGATTAATTCCCATTTCACGCAATTTATTCAACGATTCTCTACGTTGGATTTCTTGTTCAGAAAGTTCGAAAGCACTCATGATATTCATTTTATGGGCACAAAGATACTTAACAATTTGGAATTTGGAATTTGGGATTGTTGACTACCTATCACATTCGGGGTGGAATTAGATTCGCTAGATGTTTCCAAACTCATAATTCATGCTTACATTTGAAGAATGGAATTCGAAACATATCAAACAATAAGATCGCTACACATTATCTTTATGGTGAGTTGGTTTGCAGGTTTATTCTACATCGTACGGTTGTATATCTACCATACAGAAGCGCAGAAAAAACCGGAAATGGAACGAGCTATTCTGTCCACACAATTCATTGAAATGGAAAAAAAATTGTGGTGGATTATCACTACACCGGCAATGATTCTAACGGTTATTTTTGGAACTTGGATGCTCATCGAGAAACCCGGATTTCTTAAAGAGCCTTGGATGCACATCAAATTGGCTTTTGTTGTTTTGTTATTGGTCTATCATTTTGTTTGTCAGAAGATATTATTTGATGTTAAAAAAGGAATTTTTAATTGGAAATCAAACGGTTTGCGCATTTGGAATGAAGTAGCAACATTAGCACTCGTTGCAATCGTTTTTTTAGTGGAAATGCAAGGTTCGTTAAATTGGATTAAAGGAACAGTTGGATTCTTTGCAGTTGCAATAGGATTAATGATTGGAATTAAAATTTATAAAAAAACAAAAAAATAAATATGGTACCGTTGAATTGCAATTCAACGCGATTATATTTACATAACATAATTTAATAGTTTACCATGTACAACAATCTTCTCACAGAACAAAAAGGACAGATTTTAATTATCACGATTAATCGTCCTGCTCAATTAAATGCATTAAACAAAGAAACAATCGAAGAATTGCACCGAGCTTTAGCGAGTGGTGAAGAGGATTCGGATACAGGTGTAATCATTTTGACAGGTTCAGGTGAAAAAGCTTTCGTTGCAGGAGCAGATATCAAAGAATTTGCAGATTTTTCAATTTCACAAGGTGGAGAATTAGCCTTTGAAGGTCAAAAAATCTTATTTAATTTCTTAGAAAATCTTTCAACACCAGTTATTGCTGCTGTTAATGGTTTTGCTCTAGGTGGAGGTTTAGAATTAGCGATGGCTTC
Source organism: Flavobacteriales bacterium (assembly GCA_947505255.1). GTDB lineage: Bacteria > Bacteroidota > Bacteroidia > Flavobacteriales_D > Crocinitomicaceae > M0103. Next base: position 1,211 of record CANNKP010000173.1, on the reverse strand, counting down.
GCATATAAGAATTGCATCAACCAATGCACGAATGGGTTTGCCTGAAGTTTCATTAGGAGTTATTCCTGGATATGGTGGAACACAACGTTTAACACAATTGGTTGGAAAAGGCAAAGCCAACGAAATGGTTTTCACTGCTGGAATGATAAAAGCAGATGAAGCGCTTGCCTGGGGATTGGTTAATCATGTTGTTGAACCAGAAGAATTATTGGCAAAAGCAGAAGAAATTGCTAATAAAATTTTGAATAATTCGCCTACAGCTATTGCATCTGCAATTCGTGCCATCAATGCCAATTTCGAAGATGGAGTGAACGGATATAACGTTGAAATTGAAGAATTCGGAAAATGCTTTGGGACGGAAGATTTTAAAGAAGGAACAAACGCATTTTTAGAAAAACGTAAACCAAACTTTAGAAATTAATGTCGAACCCAATAAAAAAATTATTGGGTCAAACTGCTGTTTACGGACTTTCAAGTATCGTAGGCAGGCTATTGAATTATTTATTAGTTCCACTTTATACTTCTGTTTTTGCAAACCCATCAGATTATGGAGTTGTATCCGAATTGTATGCTTGGGTGGCTTTTTTGGTCGTTTTTCTAACATTTGGAATGGAAACGGCTTTCTTTCGCTTTCTGCAAGACAAAGAAGATAAAGACAAAGTATTCTTAAACGGTTTTTTAACCGTAATCGGAGTGAATGTCATTTTCTTCATTGCACTGTTATTTTTTAATCAGAATATTGCAGATGTAATGCTCTATTCGGATCATCCTGAATATATTATTTTACTTGGAGCAATTGTTTGTATTGACGCAATAACTGCATTGCCATTAGCAAAATTAAGGGCTGAAAATAAAGCGAAACAATTTGCTTCCATTCAATTTGCATCGATAGGTGTAAATATTGGTTTGAATTTGTTTTTAATGCTAGGAGCTTTTGATCCGGCAAGACCTGAAGAAGGAGTCTTATTTATTCTTTTTGCTAATTTATGTGCATCGCTTGTTAAGCCAATTTTACTCTACAAGCATTTCTTAAACCTTCGCTTAAATTTCGATTTTTTACTTGCCAAAGAAATGGGAATTTATGCTATACCACTTGTAATTGCTGGATTTGCTGGAATTGTCAACGAAACAATTGATAGAATTTTATTGAAACACATGTTATATGATGGTTCAACCGTTGAATCGCTCACTTATGCTGAAGGGCAAGTTGG
>CANNKP010000172.1 GCA_947505255.1 Flavobacteriales bacterium | reverse complement strand
GCCTTCATCTTCTAGTCGGAACCAGATTCGTGTAAACGTGATAAAGTTGAACGTGATGAAAATCTTCCAGAAATGAACAATCAACCAACTTTTGTTCTCATAAGGTGAAATCTTTTTCCAGTGATTGTAGAGTATTAAAGCCAATCCATTCATCGTTCCCCACATCACAAAATTCTCACTCGCTCCGTGCCACAATCCACCAACAACCATGGTAATTAATAAGTTCAAATCACGGTGTACATATTGCTTGAAATTTGGAATTACTAACACTCCAATAATGTAAACAACTGTTAAACCAGCGTAAACAAAAATCAATTCATACCATTGCGTTATGAATATGAGGAAGATGAAAATGATGGTTGTAGCAACATACGTCCCAACGCCACCAGTCTTATTTCCACCTAATGGAATGTACAAATAATCACGTAACCAAGAACCCAATGATTTATGCCATCTTCTCCAGAAATCTGCAACACTAACAGCTTTGTATGGCGAATTAAAGTTTTCCAATAACTTGATTCCCATTAAACGTGAAAGTCCGATTGCAATGTCTGTGTAACCAGAAAAATCACCATAAATTTGCAGAGAATAACCCCACATTGCTAGAATACTCACAAAACCGGGATAGGCTTCTGGTGCATCTACTACTTTGTCAATAAAGTGAACAGCAATGTAATCAGCAAGTACAATCTTCTTGATTAAACCTTTTGTTATTTGGATTATCGCTCCACTAAAATCATCTTTGTTTAAAGCATAAGGCTGACGAATTTGAGGAAGGAAATCTTTTGCTCGAACTATTGGACCCAGCAATAAATGTGGGAAAAATGTTACAAAAAAAGTATAATCGAAGAAATTCTTTACAGGTTCAACTTCCTTTCTGTAAATGTCAATGAAATACGAAATACTCTGAAATGTGAAGAAAGAAAGCCCAATTGGTAAAATGATTTGGTCGACAGCAAAGTAATTCCCATCAAAAAAACTGTTTCCCCAGTAAGAAAGATGGTTGAATACTTGAAAGTCAGTATGGAACATTTCATTGAATGAATCCGTGAAGAAGTAAGCGTATTTGAAGTAGGCCAGAACAACAATGTTTAAAAATGCGGCTATTCCTATAATCCATTTCTTAGACCTATTGGTTTGAGCAGAATGCACCCATTTTCCGAAGAAGTAATTCCCTATTAAACTTGCACCAAGAAGCATAATAAAGAGCCCAGAAGCTTTGAAGTAAAAGAAAATACTAATTGCCGTTAAGAAAACACTCCGCACTAAATAATGCTTGTAAATCATAGAGAATACAACCATTACGAGGATGAAGAACAACCAGAAATCTAATTGTGAAAAAATCAGTGGTTCCTTTGCGTCGAAAGAAAATATTTGCCAAATACGCTCCATTTAGTGTGTTTTTTTATAATCGTTTATATTTTTCATCTGATCCAAATACTTCAAGAAAGCATCAATCAATAAATCTCCTTTCAAATGATACCCCAATGCAGAAAAATGAACCAAATCACTTTGCATTAATCCATGTCTTAACCACGTTTTTGAGGAACCGAGTTCTCCCATAATTCCATAAAGATCCCAAACTGGAAATTTATATTGCTCTGCCAATTCAATGATTACTTCTCGTTGACGGTTTGTGTTTCTATTCAAGTATTTACGATTGTAATAAACATCATTCGGAACAGTAAGTAAAATGGCACATGTTGGATTTGCTCTCAAAACTTTTTGAATCATTTTGTCCAAGTTCTTTTTGTAAACCTTTGGGTCGAAACTATCATAAGGAACAAAACCATCGTTGGTTCCAACAGAAAAAGCAAAGAAATCAGGTGGATATAATTTTAATTGTTCTTCAAAATTGACATTTTCTAAATAGGTGTATAATCCAGCACCATTTATTCCAATTGTTGTATACGAAATTCCAGGATCTTCATTCATGAATTGAAAACCATAAATTTCTAATTCTAAGACTTCTCTTGTGATTCTAGAAAATTGAAGGTCCATTTGATTTAATGGGTCAGAAAAATAAACATCTGTGTAGCCTTTTTCTAAATTATTTTCAATTCGTGTGATCAATATTTCATCCGCTCCAAAATTTAATTCGAAGGGCAATTCTCCTTTATTGTGATAGATTCTAACGCTTGTAAATGGCGGTTTTACAGTTGTTCTGTCGTGCTTGAAATAGATATTAATCATTGAATCACTGCAAATTAAAGCTGCTCCCATAACACCGTAATCAATGGTTGCGGGACGGTGATTTACAGATCGATAACCAGTCCAACTATTTGGGGATGAAAATTCGTAATTCGCTGGATTATTCGTTTTCGCTAAATCAAACGGAAAAACGATTCCTCGTTCACCGCTAACTCCTGGCCAATTGGATTGTAAAAATGTTCTGAAATCATGGGTGTAAATATCAGCCTGAAGATGCGAAGCACCCAAATGGTAAAAATTTAATTTTCTATCCTTTTTTTGAATCATTGCATCGAAATCGGTATACAAATGTTCCCAATTGGGACTTTTAACCGAGAAGAATTGAAAATTATTTTTATCAAAAGCTATAAACGGATATAATTTTGAAACGGAAGAATCTAATCTTGAAAACTCAGGAAAACAATACAAATTTAAGGAGTCACTTGTGCACGTGTTTTTATTTCCTTGTGCTTTAATTGAAAACACGAGCAACATAACAAGAAAGAAACTACTTAGTTTTTGAATCACTTTTTACGTTCGTTTATTGTGTAATTCCTTGTTGCCATTTTGCATATTCAGCAGCAAATGCTTCAAAAAAGAGCTGAGAAATAATACTTGCTCCTTTTGGACCAAAATGTATGTAATCTTTTCCTGCCAACCCTTGTTCTACCCATGAAGGCATTGAATTAAAACCACCCATTGCACCATACATATCCCAATATCCTGCGCCTACATCGAAGGAAACTTTCTTCATTTGTGCAACACAATATGGGAGCAATGGATACGTCACAAATATTCCATTTTCCAATTTAGACATGTCGCTTGGCCCAATAACAATAATAGCTGCTGACGGTCGAAGTTTTTTTATAGCATTTAATTGTCCTTTGAAATAACTTGTATAATTCCTTACGGATGCACTGTCCTTGAAGAATGGCACAGAATTTCCTCCAAATTGCATGATAATCAATTCAGTATTCAAATCACTATACATTTTACCTAATAAATTTTGATCCATTGCACCGAAAATCGTTCCAGAAGAACCACGCATTCCAATATTACTTACTTGAACACCATAATCTCCTTCCAAAGAAAAACTGCTAATTGTTGGACTTACGGTAGCTGAGAAGACATATTTCAACTTTCCAGGTGTGGAAGGAAAAGTCAACGCAACTGTATGCGCTTTACCATCTGTCTCAAGACTGTCTTCATGAATCAAAGCACCATTTTGGTATACTTTTAATCCACATGGTTTCACACAGCTATTGTAATACATTTTAACATTATTGTATTCCCTCGCTCGAGAATAGGCACTTTTTCCTGGTTCAATTTCAATCCATGCTTCTTTTACGGAAGTTTCATTGGCTAATCCTGCGCTGTCCATTTCGGGAGTGAATCTTGCTGCAGAACCCATAGCGCCATATCTTTTATTTTTCAATTTAGCCCCACCATAGCAGGTATAACGCACGAAATTCGGAGAATAAGTTTGCTTAAACGTCATTGTACTATAAACATTCGTTGCTGGTATTAAACCAGGTCCATTACCGCCAAATTGGTTTTGAATTCGTTGACGAATATAGGCTGTCATTCGATCTCCTTCAATTTGTGAGTCACCATAATGTAAAATATGAAGTTTCTTTTTTGAACCCGCTACATTTTGTAGTTTTTCAAAGAAACGATGAAGATTTGCTCTGGCAATATCATTTAAGGCAATAGAGGTTGCGCTTTCAGCAGATAATACTCCACCTGATGCTGCCCCAAGGTCTCCGTTTGAACCATTTTTGTGCTTCATTAATGGGTCATCCATCTCAATACTACTCGTATCAACTTTTGAGACAACACCTGAAATGTCTTTTTTATTCTGTTTAACTGGATTAAAAAATTCGTTTTGCGTTAAAAAGTGAACTTTTCCAAAGCCAAGATTCCACCCGTCTTTGGGAATGAACAATACTACTGGTGTCACAATTAAAAATATGCCTAGAACAAATAATAATACGTGAAAAGGTTTTAATTCTTTCAAATTGTAAATTTTAACCGCAAATTTAGTTAACACATCCTTTAATAGTCATATTGAAAAAAAAAATTCTTAACAAAATAGATCCATTTTACAACAATGAAACGATCAGATTAAATCTTAAAAAGGAGTTATTTATTTTTTAATAAAACAAATAGGTGTCAACTTTTCATTTTTTAAGAACTTTTTCTGTCAGGATGTCCGAATTATCAAAATGGCAACATCTTTGACTACTGAAAGCGACTAAAAAAGTGAACAATGGCAGAGGAAAATGATTTAAACAATCAAGAAAGCGAAAAAACGAATAAGGAAAACGAAACAATTGTTGATGAAAATACCCAAGAACCGATTGTTGAGGAGAAAAAAGAAGAAACTCCTGAAGAGAAATATGCAGAATTGAATGATAGATTTCTTCGTTTGTATGCCGAGTTTGATAATTTCAGAAAAAGAACGAATAAGGAGAAAATTGACTTGATCAGCAATGCTAATGCAGGTGTTTTGTCTGATATGATTCCAGTTTTAGATGATTTTGAAAGAGCAATATTAAACAATGAAAATGATGTTGATATTGAAATAGTAAAAGAAGGTTTCCATCTTATTTTTAATAAATTCAAAAGTATTCTAGAGTCAAAAGGATTAAAACCTATGCATGCCAAAGGTTTACCGTTCGATAGTGAATTACACGAAGCAATTGCGAATGTTCCTGCATCTTCAAACAAAGAAAAAGGAAAAGTAATTGAAGATGTGGAAAAAGGATATTACTTGAATGAAAAAGTAATCCGTTTTGCAAAAGTTGTTGTAGGACAATAAATATTAATTTGGGATTTATAATTTTTAATTCGGAATTAAATCCCGAATCCCGAATCCCCAATCCTTGTTAAAGGCATGAGTAAAAAAAGAGATTATTACGAAATATTAGGTGTTTCCAAAAATGCGGAAGAAGCTGAAATTAAAAAAGCTTACCGCAAATTAGCGTTGAAGTACCATCCAGATAAAAATCCAGATGATGCCAGTGCTGAAGATAAATTTAAAGAAGCAGCTGAAGCTTATGAAATACTAAGTAATTCTGAAAAGCGTTCGCAGTATGACCGTTTTGGTCACGCTGGAATGGGACAAGGTGGACGTGGTCATGGAGGGATGAACATGGATGACATTTTCTCTCAATTCGGAGATGTTTTCGGTGGAGCCTTTGGTGGCGGAGGAAGCTTTGGAGGAAATCGTGGCGGAGGCGGGTCACGAGTAGTTCGTGGAACAAATCTACGGGTGAAAATGAAGCTGACTTTAGAGGAAATTGCTGAAGGTGTAAAGAAAAAAATCAAAGTAACAAAGTTGGTAAATGCCGACGGAGTGACATATAAAAATTGCCAAACGTGCAATGGTACTGGACGTATCATGCGAGTTGCACAAACTTTTTTAGGTGCGATGCAAACGCAATCAACGTGTCATACTTGCCAAGGTGCCGGTAAAATGATTGACAAAAGACCTTCTGATGCAGATGCGCAAGGTTTAAAACGTCAAGAAGAAGTTATTGAAATTGAAATTCCAGCTGGAGTAGAAGAAGGAATGC
>CANNKP010000171.1 GCA_947505255.1 Flavobacteriales bacterium | reverse complement strand
AGAGTATCCTGAAAAAAATACTGAAGCGCTATTAAGGACGTACATTCAGCAATTAAAAAATACTTCTTTTATTTTCTGCGGTAGTAATCAGAAAATGATGCATGAGATTTTCAATTCGAGCAAACGACCTTTTTTTGCAAGTTGTTCTAATATGCAACTAGATTTTATTCCAACAACTGTCTATTCAGAATTCATAAATAACAAATTCACGGAACGTAAAAAAACTATTACTCCAGAAAGTATTGATTTCATTTGTGAATGGACCAAATGTCATACTTTTTACACACAGTTTTTTTGTAATGTATTATTTTCTAAAAATCTCAAACATAACGATATAAAAGATGCGCACAATGTTGCTATTCACATTTTAAAAATAAATGAATCCATTTTTTATCAATATCGAAATTTATTATCAGAAGCTCAATGGCGTTTATTAAGAGCTATTGCAAAAGTTGAAAAATTACACCAACCAAACGCAAAAGATTTTATTCAAAACCATTCACTTGGCACACCTTCTTTAGTTACAAGAGGAATGGATGCACTTTTAACGAAAGAAATGATTTTCCACAATAGTTCTGTTGAAAAACCTTATTATGAAGTATATGACAAATTTTTAATGCGCTGGCTTCAACAGCACTAAAACCTCAATATCATCTTCAAATTGAACCTACGTTGGGTTAAATAGTTCGGAATTGCATAATATTTCCCTTCTACATCCTGAATCCATTGTTTGGACAATACATTATTGATTCCCAGTAAATTAAAAACTTCAAAAGATAACATTGCAGTTGTGAAATTCTTATTCCAAAACGTTTTTTCCTTTTTCTTCTTATAAAGAAAATCATATGACATTCCAATATCGACTCTAAAATACGATTTCATTCTTAGCGTATCTTTGTAGCGATTTTTGTCTGGAGGGCCATACGGTAAAGAAGAACCATATTGCATTCCCATTTGCACACTAAAGCTCTCAAAACCGGGCATTCTATCTTGAACTAATGCGCCAAAATTGATCAGTTGATCTGTTGGACGAGGAACATATCCTGGAAAAATAGTAGCACTATCAACAACCATCTGATCTTCACTATAACCGAAGATGATTTTTTCACCAGCAGCATTATAAAATTCTTTGTACGAGTCATTTAAGATGTCCTCTTTGGTAGAAAGAAATCCAACTTTGAAGAAGGATTCAATACCTTCCACAAATTGTCCATGCACATTTAGATCTAATCCATACGCATAGGCTATTGCATTATTTTCAGCATAATAGCGCGTGCGTACATTTTCAACTTCATATGGGTTCACATCCCATAAATATTTATAATATGCTTCTGCAGTGAATTTAAAGGGTACTTCTCTATTCCATAAATTGAAATAAACATCGGTTCCAGCTACAACGTGAAACGATTTTTGAGACTTAACATTCAAATTTAATTGCCCATCAAAAGTTCTGAATTCACGGTAAAAAGGCGGTTGATAGTACATTCCTGAAGCTAGTCGGACGGTCATGTCACGACGTGTTACTTTACCTTTGTTTAACATATAAACTCTTGGGTAATAAATAACTGAAGCTCGAGGCGTAATAAATAGCTCATTGTTTATCGTTGTATAACCACCACGAGTTCCAATATTCAATGCCCACCGAGAAGTTGATTCAAAAATAGTATCACTAATAATTCGTGTTTCCTTCTTTTTGTTGACTTTATATTTGTCTTCTAATGTTACAATAAAATCTTTTTTTGTTTTAGACCAAACAGAATTCAACTGAATAAAACCTGTAATTCGATTGGATTGCAAGTTTAATTTACCTTTAATCGTTTCATAAAGTTCAACAGTATGGTCATTGCTTTGGGGCAAACTATAACCAGCAGAATCGATCATTCTCCATTCGCTTAAAACGTCATTAAATTGGTCATGCTGAAAATTTATTCCCCAATTAAAAACTTGGCTTTGAAATTTTGTCCTTTCTTCATTTACAAACTTATTTTTAATTGTGAACTGACCATTATGGTAAACATTAAAAATAGTAGCATTCAATTTATTTCTGGCGTGATTTAAAAATGTTCCAATTCCGAGAACAGCAATTGAATCGCCGTAAGTTTCTTTAGATGGATCAGTTTCTAATTGATTGATATAATATTGCCCTTGTATATCAAAATATTCACGTTCAACAGTATTAAAAACTGTTGCGTAAAAATCTAAATTCGTTTTTTTGTTTGCTTTAACTTTGATAGAAGTTCCTCCCATCATTGTTTGAAACTTGGTTTGTTCTTGACCGTCAAAATAAATTTTAAACGAATATGCTTCATTGGCAGTTCCGAAATCTGTTTCAGCTGTTTGAGGTGTAAAACGGTAATTATTGCTAGAAACATGGCCTAATACCGACCACGTAACTTTTTCTGTAATAGCATAATTCGTTAAAAATTGTGCGTCCCAAAAAACTGGATTATAAGCACCTTTTGTTGGTAAAGCATTTAATAAATAGCCATTTGATCGGTACCTTGCACCAATTAAATAATTAAAACGAGTTGTAGGGTTATGTTCGACATGTGTTTCTACCCCCAATAACGAAGCCATTGCTGAAGCCTTAAATTTTGTAGGTGTTTTGTAATCTATATCTAAAACTGAACTTAATTTATCGCCATATTGAGCATTAAATCCCCCACCAGAAAAACGAATCGATTGAACAAGTGCTGAATTGATAAAACTCATTCCTTCCTGTTGTCCACTTCGAGTTAAAAATGGTCGGTACACTAGAAAACCATTTACATAAACCAAATTTTCATCATAATTTCCACCGCGAACATTGTAGTTGGATGTTAATTCATTATTCGATGTTGCCGCTGTAGTATATACTAAATATCTTTCAACGCCTCCCAAGGGAATCGTTTGCACATCTACCAGGGGTAATTTTTGAATTTCAAAAGGATCAATTCTTTCAGCCCTAATAATTACGGTGTTTTCAAGAATGAATGGAAATTTAACATCATTAATAAATTGAACTTGCTTTTCTGTTACTTTATAACTAATTGATTCAGAAAATTCTGCAATTTCAAATGTCAATTGCAAGGTGTCAAATGGGTTTACAAACAGCTCAAACACCCCCTTATTATTGGTATAAACAGTATTGAGAGAATCGTAATTTACAATAACCTTTACTTGATCTAAACCGTTGCTTCGTTTATCAATACAGCGTCCAATAACTTTCACTTCCTGAGAAAAGCATACGACATTGATAAAAAGAAAAAAGAATATTAAACGCATAAAACAAAAGTAGTACTAGAAACGCAATGAAGGTGAAATTATTTCTTATTCCCTAATAATAATAAAATCTGGGTCAAACGGGTCAATCGCGCTATAAAGATATTCTAATTTAGAAGCAACTTTGCCATCTGAACAAAGTGAAAACAAATTCAAAGACCGTTCTTGCATTCCACCATTTGGGAAAAGTTTATCATAAATTTGATCAATTGTCTTCATAGCACTATCATGTCTTTGTTTCACAGTTTTGACCAGCTTTTCTTTCATTGCATCCAGTTGCTTATCTAATTTAACTGATTCTGCCTGAGCATATTGTTCAAGATTCACATCAATTTGTGTGATTTTATCAATAATAGAAACCTTTAATGCATCAATATTGACATCGATTGATTTGAAATCAACCTCATCTGCGGCAAATTCTTGCAAATACCATTTTTTCACTTTTGAAACATCTTTGAATAAATCCTCCAAAACGAGTGATACTTTCTCAATTTTCTTTGATAGAATTGGATCAATCCACAAAATTGAAGTTCGAACCTGAACCAATGGGTATGGTAAATTCAATGCATCAAAAACACCTTTAAGCTGCAACCAATAGGAAATCTCACCAATCCCACCAACATAGCATAAATTGGGTAAAATTGTTTCCTGATAAACTGGTCTCAAGATAACATTTGGAGAAAACCGTTCTGGATATTCATTTACTTCTTTTAATAATTCTTCAAGTGAAACCGTTCCCTTTCCTTCAATAAAAAAACCGTCTTCCACATGTAAAATTCGCTCTCGCGATTGATTTGACAGGTAAAACAAATTGATTTCACGTCCATTAACTTGTAATTTAAATCCTTCTTTTTGAATTTGCTCATTTGTTTTGTGAAGCGCATTAAAAGAGAACTGAGTCGTTAATTCCTTTTCAATTGCGGGAATGAACTCTCTTTTAAAATTTGAATTATCGCCATCTAGAATTATTAAACCGAATGAATTAAATAAGCGATGAATCAATTTAAAATTCGCTTCACTTAAATTCTTGCCGTCATATTCATCCAATATTGCTTTAACTTCACTTTCGGACTGATTTTCAAAGAAAGAAATAATTTCAGCCTTCACAGCATCCAATCCATCTAAGTCAAATCTTCCAACAGCACCTTTTTGAGCTGAATCCCATTTTAAATTCTTCGAGAAAATTTCAACAGATTGAATTTCTTCAAAATCATGGTCTTCAGAAGCCATCCAAAAAACAGGAACAAAGTTATTTTCAGGATATTCCTTTTTTAATTCTTCAGCTAATCGAATAACATGAATGATTTTGTAAATTAAATACATTGGACCTGTTGCAATGGAAAGCTGATGTCCCGTTGTAATTGTAAATGTATTTTCGTTTTGAATTAGTTGAATATTGTTTTTCACTTTTGAGGAATGCGGATATTGCTTGTATTTATTCAATAATTCAGTGTGTAAAACACCACGGTTTTCAGCAGTAAAAGATGCATTCTTTTGCTTAATTTGCTTTTCAAAGTTCTTAATAGAAAAAGGTAAATTGATAAAGGACAATAATTGTTCTTGGTTATATGCCAACTGATTCTCTTGATCGGTAAAAAGTTCAGTAAGTTGTCTATGAAAATTGAATTTTTGCATGTACAAATTTAAGGAAGGATTCTTCAGGGCACATGCATTTGAAATAATTTTTTTAATAATTATTGTTTCTGTCATGGTTTTTATTCAAAAACTCACGCCAGAAACGATTTTTAGCTACATTTTACACGACGGATTATATCCGTCGTTACAAGCATTTCACTCCTACGGAGTTTTCTAATTAAACATTGAGTAATTCGCTATATGTTACCACAACAAATATTTTAAACCCTGTAGGGGTGAAAAAAAGGGGAAATAGCTTTATGGCATGTATCCGACAGCGGGCGGATCATGACATAAATATTTTGTGGTAATCAAGCGAACATTCAATTAATCTAAATATGTTAACTCCAAGAATTCTTAAAATTGACCAAATTAAAAGAGAGAATGTATCTTTGTCAAAACTTATCGAAAAATGGAAGCAATAATTAAAACGAATAAAGGAACAATGAAGGTTTCTTTGTATACTGAAGATGCGCCAATTGCAGCTGCAAACTTTGCTAAATTAGCAAAACAAGGATTTTACAATGGGTTGAAATGGCACCGAGTAATTCCAAATTTTGTTATTCAAGGTGGTTGTCCTAACTCACGTGATGGTGAAAAAGGTATGGCTGGAACTGGTGGACCAGGATATAAAATAGACTGTGAATTAAAAGGTGGAAATCAATACCATGACCGCGGCGTGCTTTCAATGGCACATTCTGGAAGAAATACAGGTGGTTCTCAATTTTTCGTTTGTCATTCAAGAGAAAACACAGCTCATTTAGATGGAAACCATACGTGCTTTGGAAAAGTTATCGAGGGAATTGATAATGTTGACGAAATCCGAGAAGGAGATTCTATCGAATCAATTGAAATAATAGACTAATTTAATTCAAAAGCCGCCCCTCGACATGCTCGGGGGACGGTTTTATTTTGATT
>CANNKP010000170.1 GCA_947505255.1 Flavobacteriales bacterium | reverse complement strand
TTTTTTTTTACAAAAGTTAATAATCGTGATTTGATAAAAAGTTGAAAATTTAATTTATCAAGAGAAATATTCACTTATAGTCCAAAATAAATCTGTGCATCTGAGGCTAAAAAGAATGTTTATGACATCAAAGATAAATGCACAAGTGATTCTAGTTTTAGCCACAGATGCACAGATTTTATCTTTTGAGATAACATATTTTTTTTACAAAAGTTAATAATCGTGATTTGATAAAAAAGTTGAAAATTTAATTTATCAAGAGAAATATTCGCTTATAGTCCAAAATAAATCTGTGCATCTGTGGCTAAAAAGAATGTTTATGACATTAAAGATAAATACACAAGTGATTCTAGTTTTAGCTATTATTTAGTGGAATTTACATTTTTCATTCTTACACACCGATTTAAAATAATTCTAATTCTTTCAAATCTCTTTTTTAGAAACAGAATTTTAGCTACATTTGAAACATGCAATTCGTGTATCCTGAATTCCTTTGGTCGTTGTTCGCATTAGCGATTCCAATCATTATTCATTTATTTAATTTCAGGAAATATAAAACCCTTTATTTTTCTAGTTTAAAATTTATTAAACACGTTGATCAACAAACGCGGTCGACTCAAAAATTAAAGCATTTATTAATACTGTTTATTCGTTTATTAGCTCTTACTTGTCTAATCTTTGCTTTTGCCCAACCTTTTATCCCTGTTGAAGCAACTAATGGTTCAGCTGGAAAACCAGTTTTAGCAATTTACATTGACAACTCATTCTCGATGACTGCTAAAGGAACAGAAGGCGAATTGTTGTCAGAAGCACGTGAGATGGCACGCAAAATGATTGATAAAGCGAGTTTAGACACACGGATTTTGTTGAACACCAATCAAATGAGTGGAATCGAGCAACGATTGATAACGAAAATCGAAGCGCTGGATTTATTGGATAAAATTGAGCCAACTGCATTAGTTCGAAAATTGGATGATGTATTGAATTGGCAACGAAACTTTATTGACAAAGAAAGTGAAACAACCCAAAAAATTGGAACGCGACAATATGTTTTCTTTTCAGATTTTCAAAAATCAACTACTCGTTTCAATGAGTTAACCGAAGATAAAAACGCATTTTATTACCCTGTTTTATTGACTCCACAAGAAAAATCAAACATATATATTGATTCCGTTTGGTTCTCCTCACCTATTCAAAAAATTGGTCAAAACAACGAATTGAATATCCGAGTTGTTAACAGCGGGAAAGAAGCTTTAACAAATGTAGAATTGCATCTAGATGTCGATGGAATAAAACGTGATGTTTTTATAGACATTCCTGCAAATAATAAAGCTGCTACCGTTTTCAATTATACTGAAAAATCTGGGGGTTTTAAGTCTGGGAAATTATCTGTTAATGACAAACAATTATTTTGGGATGATGATTTCTTCTTTTCTTATTTTGTAGACAAGGAGACAACAGTTTTAGTTGTAAATGGCGAACAAGCTTCCTCAGCTGTTTCTCAAGTGTATAATTTAGAAGCTTTTTATAAAGTAACATCAATTGATGAAAACGCTTTCACTTTAGATCGATTGAATCAAACAGATTTAGTATTTTTAAATGGAGTAAATGAAATTCCGTCTGGAATGTCTCAAAATCTCAAATTATTTGCTCAATCTGGCGGAACAATTGCATTATTTCCTGGTACAAATTGTAAAATTGCTTCATGGAATTCCTTGTTAACCGATTTGCAAATGCCTTTACTCGGTAAGGTTATTTCCAGCGGAATGAAAATTGACAAGTTGATTTATGACGACCCTTTCTTTTACGGAATGTTCGAAAAGAAAAAAGACAACTTGAATTTACCCTCATTGACAAAAGGATATCAAATAATTCCCCAAGGGAAAAGTGCCTTTTACGAGTTAATTCGCTTTCAAAATGGGATGCCGTTATTTTTAAGGTCCGAAGGCGATATTAATACATTTTTATTCGCATCATCTTTGGATCCATCTTTTGGAACCTTTACATCGGATGCATTGTTTCCTAGTATCGTCTTGAGAATTGGCGAAATGAGTCAACGTAAATCACCTATTTCATTAATTATTGGTCAAGAATCTTTTTATCCTTTGTATAAAAAACAAAGTGGTGAGACGCCAATTCATTTGAAAAACCAAAAAATTGATTTCATTCCTCAAGTTCAAAAACAAGGATTGATAAATTATATATCATTGAGTGGACAAGAAGCACTGGAAATGCTTACTGCAGGAACCTATGATGTAGTTGATGAAAAGAAAGAAGCTGTTTTATCGTTGAATTTTGATAGAATTGAATCCTCCACTGAATGTTTTGTAAAGAATGAGATTATCAGCGCTCTTGAAAATGAATCGTTGAAACATGTATCTTTCAATGAAATTAGTCAAGGTCAAAGCATCACAAAAATTGATATTGAAAAACCTTTCGAATATTGGAAATTATTCATTATTCTGACTTTGTTATTCTTTTTGTCAGAAATGTTGGTTTTAAAATTTTGGAAATAATTAAATGTAAGCGAAATGAAAATTCTCATTAAAAAAGCAACAATTCTAGATCCTGCTTCCAGTTTTAATGGCAATGTCATGGATATATTAATTCAAGATGGAATAATTGAAGATATTTCAAATGACATTTCAGATTCAGAAGCAAAAGAATTAACTGGTTCAGATTTAATTATTTCGCAAGGTTGGGTTGATTTAAAAGCACATTTTTGTGATCCAGGAGAAGAACACAAAGAAACAATCGATTCTGGTCTTGACGCTGCAGCCTTTGGCGGTTATACGCACGTGGCAGTATTACCCAGCACACATCCAGTTGTAGATGGAAAAACGCAAGTTGAATATATTTTACGCAAAGGAGAAAGCCACGTAACAAGCATTCATCCGATTGGAGCAATCACAGAAAAAATGGCTGGCGAGAATTTAGCCGAAATGTTTGATATGAGTCAATCTGGTGTGACATTATTTTCGGATGATTTGGTTCCTGTAAATTCTGGAATCATGTTCAGAGCACTTTTATACACAAAGAATTTTAATGGAAAAATAATTGCTTTCTCACGTGATTATTCGCTTGCTGGAAAAGGAATGGTCAACGAAGGTGAAGCATCTACAAAAACTGGAATCAAAGCAGATCCAACAATCGCAGAGATCATTCAAGTAGAACGGAATTTACGTTTAACAGAATATACTGACGGAAACATTCATTTTACTGGGATTTCTTGTGCTGAAAGTGTCGACTTGATTCGAAAAGCAAAAGCAAGAGGAATGAAAATTTCTGCAGATGTGCATGTTTTGAATTTAGTTTACAATGAAACTGCCATTTTAGACTTCGATTCAAACTTTAAGGTAATGCCTCCATTAAGAAGAGAATCAGATAGATTGGCATTGTGGGATGGATTAAAAGATGGAACAATTGACACGATTGTTTCAGATCACAGACCGCATGACAAGGAAGAGAAAGACGTTGAATTTGACAATGCATCATTTGGTTGCATCAATTTACAAACAGTATTTTCTGCTCTTTCAGGTTGTGAAGAATTTGATTTAAATACAGTGATTAAAGCATTGTCAATCAATTCTCGTGAAATTGCAAACATTCATCAACATCCAATAGAAAAAGGGAACAAGGCGGATTTAACCGTATTTTCTCCTAACAATCAATGGGTTTTAGAAAAGGATATAATAACTTCTTACACTTACAATACTCCATTTGTTGGTAAAGAATTAAAAGGTTCTATTGTAGGGATAATAAATAACGGTAAATTAGCCTGTAGAGATTAAATATATGTCAGAAAAAAAATCGTTTATTAGACAATTTTGGAAAGAAAAGAAAATGGTTGGCGCTATGGCTCCAAGTTCTCGATTTCTAGCACAGAAAATGCTTGTAAACATTGACTTTAACGAAGCAAAAGTAATTATAGAACTTGGTCCAGGAACTGGTGTTTTCACAGATAAAATTCTTGAAAAAATGCTTCCCGATGCTGTATTATTGGTTTTTGAATTAAATGAAAACTTTTGCAATCAGCTTCAAAAAAGAATTACTGATAAAAGAGTACATATTATATTTGATTCTGCTGAAAAAATTGAACATTATTTAGCAGAATACAACTTAGACAAAGCAGATGTTGTTGTTTCGTCTCTTCCTTTAGCAAATTTCCCACAAGACATTCGAGATTCAGTTTTAAAAGCATCACACAACTCATTAAAACCAATTGGAAAATACATTCAATTCCAATATTCATTGCAATCTAAAAAACATATTAAGAAAGTATTTGATGGTGTTACTGTAGCTTTCACACCACTTAATTTCCCTCCAGCTTTCGTTTATACGTGTAATAAAGGAGATTAGACATTCAATGTGAATTCTACTTGGAAACACATAGCGATGCACTGAGCTTGCCGATGTGGCACATAGAACACATTAGATGTAATTCATAATTTGTAATTCTCAACTATCATCGCACAATATTGAGCTAGGACTTCACTGGGTATATCCAAGTATTGAAATAAGCGATTGTCGAGATGGGAGAGAGACTTAAATCCCAAATTCTCCCCTTTTACAGTTTGATACATACCGATTAGTATGTCACCAAGAAATTGGTATTATTCTTGTCTATCTTCGAATGAATTCAAAACAACACCTATGAAAACTAGAATTGACATCCGAAGAATACTGCAAATACCAACAAAATCAGCTAAGAAATTTAAATCTTTTGATCAAGGATTAATGGGGCTTGGAATAAAAATTGCGACGAAAGAAAGTTTGAAGTAAATCGATTTCTCAATTCAGGATTCAGGATTCGGGATTTGGGATTGATGTTACATATCAAATCCACCTTCTCCTCCGCCCTGTTTTTTGTTCGAGATTTCTAACTTTCCAAACTTATACGAGAAGGTCACAAAATACTTTCTGGTTAACCATTTGAAAGACGACGTTTGCTGAACAGTTGGTTGATTCAAATCCATGTAAAAGCCCATTTTATTGAAAATATCTGTCACTCTGCAACCCAACGACCATTTTCCTTCCTTGAATGTTTTTTCAAACGACAAATCAACAGGACCTTTTCGCTGAACACGACCTTGGATTGAATTCCTTGGGGAATTGTAATTAACATTCAATTGAACGGTTGCAGTTTTTTTCCAGAAATCCACAGCGCCTGAATATTTAGCATTCCAACTGATTCCATTCACATTCCAATTTGCGGTCGTATTATCATCTACAAATTGAAAATAGTTGGCGTTAGCAGAAAGCGTATTTCTCCACCATTTGAAAGGCTTGACAATCACAACTGCTTCAGAACCGAAGTTATGACTCCCATCAAGATTAATAAAAGTCATCGCAGATGTATTGTTACTATAAAACTCTTTCACCCGCGATATTATCTGGGTATTGTGACGGTAATAAAGACTTACCGTAAACGTCACTTTTTTTATTTCATTTGTATATCCTAAATCATACGAATCAATGAATTCAGGCTGTAAATAGGGATTTCCTCTTCTCAAATTATATGGATCTGCATAACTTGTAAAAGGATTTAAATCCGCCGCAGCCGCCCGTGTTATGCGTTTTGAATAACTCAAGCTAATTTCAGACTTTTCAGTTAAAGCATATCGGACATGTGCTGAAGGAAAGAAATTGAAATAGTCATTTACAATACGAATGGAATCTGATATTAAATTTGGTATTTGATATGCTTTTTCTAACCTTATTCCAGCTTGGTATTTGAATTTACCTAGTTGCTGTCCGACAATTCCATATAAACTAAAAATCTTTTCATCATAGTCGTATTTGAAATTTGACAATGT
>CANNKP010000169.1 GCA_947505255.1 Flavobacteriales bacterium | reverse complement strand
GGTACTTCGGCTTCGCTCAGCAACCACCCCGCTCAGTAACCGATCGCGTCGGAGCACATCGTGAAAATTTATTGAATTGATCAAATTGTTCAAATTTGCTAATTGTTCAAATTTTCATCTGCACATCTGCACAACTTGTCCCGCCTATGCGGGATTTACGCAGTTGCACATTTACGCATTTTTCATCTGCACATTTACGCATTTGCACATTTGCACATTTTTTCGCTCTACGTAGTCCAAAAACACCAAAACCGCCCCCACGCCCTCCAATCCCCATTTTCGCATTTTCGCATCTGCACATTTACGCATTTCCTCTACGTAGTTTTACGTATTGCTATTACTAATTTAAGTACCTATTTTAGGGGGCGGGGGTATTCATATGCAAAATATAATATCTCAATAACCGAAACAACATATTTCGCCAATCCACTCATCAATTGTTGTATTTGCGAAATTAAGTAGCGGGTATAAACGAGTTATAGCCAATGCCTAAAGACGACTGACACATGAAATTTGAGCTAACAGATTTAAGACAAAAATTTTCAGACGAAGACCTGATTAATGACTTGCGGACTGTTGCGAATAATTTAGGAAAGAATTCGTTGAAGATGCGAGACTATTGTAAAGACAACGGTGCAAAATACAACTCAAAGACAGCTATCAAAAGATTTGGAAATTGGGACAACACTTTAAAAAAAGCTGGACTTGAAGGAGAGAAAAGTTTAAAAGGAATGGAGTATGGCGAAAAGGAAATTAAAGATGAAGTTTTATTAGCTGACCTTGTTAGAGTAGCCACCGAATTGAATAACCCAAATATCACGATTAGCGACTACGAGAAGTATGGGAAATACACTCATGTTACAATGGGGGTGAGATTTGGAAGTTGGAACAAAGCAAAAGAAAAGGCAAATCTTGAAGTTACTTATGTTATAAATAACTCCAATGAAGATTTGTTTCAGAATATTGTTGACTTATGGACTCTTCTCGGTAGACAACCAAAGTATGGTGAAGTAATCAGCCCCAATTCTAAATTTAACGGTTCGACATATGCGAGAAGATTTGGTTCGTGGAGAGCTGCATTAGAAGCGTTTATTGAATACGTCAACTTAGACAATAGCACCGAAGAATCTGAGGAAACCAATTCACAATTAATTCCACTTAATGTTTCATCGAAAAATTCGACCACAACTCCTAAGGAAGTTAAAATAAAAAGAACTCCAAGAGGAATCAACTTGCGTCTTCGATGGACAATACTTAAACGAGATAATTTTTCATGTAAAAAATGTGGACGTTCTCCTGCAAAAGACTCAAGCATAATTTTACATATTGACCATATAATCCCATGGAGTAAAGACGGAGAAACTATTATTGAAAATTTAGAAACACTTTGCGAACAATGCAACTTAGGAAAAAGCAATTTAATATGATCACTATGTGGACAGAAAAAGGCACTGGCTATAACAGCACCTACCCAAAAGTGGCGGGGATGTGCGTAAACGAACATTTGTGTTTCAAACAAACATTGGTGCGTGTAGACAGTTTAGTGTTCCAAACCGCCACCTTCGGGTAGCCGCAAACCGTTACCTGCAATGCTAAAAGACGACCACCAATCAACAAACACATAAGAAATGAAAATTGATAAAATAAAAATTCAAAATTTTAAGACTTTCGGAAACGAACCGATTTCGTTTTCATTCAATAATTTGACTGCATTAATTGGAGAGAATAGTGTTGGAAAATCGAATATTTTAGAGGCTCTTGATTTGTTTTTCAATTTTTCAAAAACTAAAATTTCTCTTAAAAGTTTTCATCACGACCATTATTCTAAACCAATTGTAATAGAATTGAAGTTTAATGATTTAAACGCAGATGAATTATTAGTTTTTAAATCTCATTTAGACAACGACCAGAATTTAACTATCACTCAATACATAGAGGCTATTTCAAAGGACGAGGAAATTCCAATTGAAAAAGCAAATGAAGATGAAATTGACTTCACCGAAGCGAAACACGGGACTAAAATTCAGCCAATTGAAGAATTTGCTTGGACTTTATTAGATGACAAACTTCCAGCTAAAAAGAATTTAACAGCTTGGTGGAAAAGTGAATTAAAAATAGGAGACTTTGAATTTAAAAGTTTGTTCGATACGACAGACGAACCAACACAAGAGATTTTTCAAGAAAAACTTAAAGAACTTAACGAAAATCATTCTGAAATAATACCAAAGGAACGAATTGTTGGTGACGAAAAAATGCTTGGGTGGAAAAGTAAATTAAAAGCAAACCTTCCTAAATATTTTTATATACCTGCAATAAAAAATCTTTCAGAAGATTTAAAGGTTACAAAAACTAGCACTCTCGGGGAATTAATTAATTGGATTTCAAATTCTGTTTCAAAAGAAATTAAAGAAGAATTTAAATCCAAGTCTGAAATACTTATTGGCGAACTTCTAAGTAAAATAGACATTGATGAAGATGGAAATTCAAAAATCGGTATTATAAATAAATCTTTAAATGACAACATTGGGTTTGACATTGGTTGTTCTTTAGAACTAAAATTTGGTTCACCTGAAATTCAAGACATAGTTTTTCCTCAACCAAAGGTATTTGCAAATGATGGCTATAACTCCGAATTAACGGAAAAAGGCCACGGCATACAGCGTCTTGCCTTGTTTTCATTGTTAAGAACATATAATACTTTTGACTTTGGTAAAAAAGCAATAGAAAGAAACATCATTATTGGAATTGAAGAACCTGAAATTTATTTACACCCACCTTTAAAGAGAGCTACCTACTCACTTCTTAGAAATATATCAAAAGGAAAGGACCAAGTTGTTTATACAACCCACGACAGTTTATTCATTTCAGTAGACCATTTTGACGAAATAAGACTTTTCAGAAAATCAGAAGAGGCAACTCCAATAACTTCTGTATATGAGTTGTCTGTTGAACAAATAATAGAATATTATAAAAGTACATTCGGCATTACCATAAATGAATTTAGTATAAGACACAGGTTTCATCACTTAATTGATGAGACAAAAAATGAAGGTTTCTTTGCGAAAAAAATTATCATAATTGAAGGTGAGACAGAAAAATATGCATTACCAATATATTTTAAAGCAAACGGATATGACATTGATACAAATAGAACTGCTTTAATTTGTGCAGGTTCAGTAGATACAATTTCGTATTTACTTTTACTATTTAACGAATTTAGAATTCCTTGCTACGTTGTTTTCGATGGCGATAAACCATTAACAGATGTAAACGATTTACAAGGTGACCATAGAAAAAATGCTGTAAATAAATCTAAAAGAAATAAGGAAATTTTAGGTCTTTTAGGACACAAAACAACTGAAGATTTATTTTTCTTTCCTGAAACAACAATTGAGCATAACTTTTCAGTTTGGAGCCAAAACTTTGAAGAAGAATTTCATAAGAAACTAAAAAATTATGACACACTAAAGTCAGAAGCTAAAGAATTATATAGTAATGACAGTAAACCGCTAACCGCAAGATTTATCTCTGAAAGACTATCACAAAAACCTGAACTTATTGACAATAGAATAAATGAAATTATAGACAAATTGAAAAATTTAAAATGGACAAAATCAATCATTGACACAAAAGTATAGTAAGTGAAACACACACAACATAAAAGCACAGCAGGTAACAGCACCTACCCAAAAGGCGGGGTTTCGTGTTCCAAAGACAGTTTTGTGGTTAATCAAACATTAGTTTTTCAAATCAAGTTTTGTGGTAAATGTCCGCATTTCGAATAGTTGAAGTACGTTGTCTCATTAAATTAATATTATAAAAAATGAAACTAGTAACCTGGAATTGTAACGGCGCTTTACGCAATAAGTTCGAACATATTTCAGAACTTAATGCAGACATATACATTATTCAAGAATGTGAAAATCCTGAATTAACAAAACATCAACATTATATATCCTGGGCAGGAAATTATCTTTGGAAAGGTGATAATAAGAATAAAGGCATTGGTGTTTTTGCAAAGAATGCCACTAAGATTGAATTATTAAATTGGAGTGATACATACAAAGATCATAATGTAAAACACTTCTTACCTTGTTTGGTAAATGATGATTTCCAATTATTAAGCATTTGGGCAAGTCAAAACAAATCGCCGAACTTTGGCTATATCGGACAGTTGTGGAAATATTTAGAAATTAATAAATCGAATTTTAAGAAAATAATTCTTGCAGGTGATTTTAATAGTAATTCAATTTGGGATGAATGGGATAGATGGTGGAATCATTCGGATGTAGTAAACGATTTGACTAAAATGAATATTAATAGTTTATGCCATCACTTTTATAAAGAGGAACAAGGAAAAGAGTCAAATCCTACTTTTTTTCTTCAAAGAAATATAGCAAAGCCCTACCATATTGATTACATATTTGCATCAAAAGAAATTGAAAATTGTTTGACCAAATTTGAAGTTGGAGAAGTTGACAAATGGTTAAACTACAGCGATCATCTACCTGTTATTTGTGAAATTAATATTTAAATTAGTAACAGTGATTCGTCATTTATAAATAAAAAAAGTAATCTATTCTTAAACCTTATCCCCCCCCCATGAAAAACATAATCATCACAGGTATCGGCGGAGTAGGAGGTTATTTCGGTGGGGTATTAGCGAAGTATTTTCAGGATAGTGGGGAGGTGGAGATTGTATTTTTTGCACGTGGGAAGCACTTGGAGGAGATTCGGGAAAATGGATTGAAAGTGATAAAGGGCGATACAGAATTTATCGCGAGGCCTAGTTTCGCTACAGATACGGCGACTGAAATAGGGCAGGCGGATTTCATTATTCTCTGCACTAAAAGTTACGACCTGGAGTCGGTGGTAGAAAGCTTGCGTCCCTGTATTACCAAGGACACCATCCTATTGCCCTTACTCAATGGGGTGGATAGTAAGGAGCGCATTAGTGCTCTGTTGCCGGATAACCTGGTGTTGGATGGTTGCGCGTATATCGTTTCGCGTTTAATACAACCTGGTGTTGTAGAGAACAGCGGGAATATTCAAAAACTTTTTTTTGGATTAGATCAAGAACTCAATGATCAAGTTCGCTTGCTGGAACGTTTGTTCAAGGAAGCCCATATCGAAGCGCTTGCATCGAGCAGTATTTCCAGCATCATTTGGGAGAAATTTATATTCATTTCCCCAACCGCCACCGCCACTTCCTACTTCAACAATACCATGGGCGAAATCCTCGCCGACCCAATGAAACTAAGCATCGTTAGCACCCTCATTGAGGAGGTCATTCAACTAGCCAAGGCAAAAGGCATTACCGTTCCCGAAAATATGGCAGAAATTACCCTCAACAAATGGAAAGCCTTACCCTACGAAACCACCTCGTCCATGCACTCCGATTTTAAAAACAAAAAACCCAACACCGAACTCGAATCCCTAACGGGCTATGTGATTCGTGAAGGGGAGAAGTGTGGCTTAGAGATGGCTTGCTTTCGTTCGATTTATACTGAACTTTTACTTATAAATTCTAACTACTAACCGTTTTGTTCTAAATTCTAAGTTCTAAATTCTAAGTTATTTTATTTGGAAAACCTATGCTAATAATATCTATTTTCTTAATCACAGAGATATGGTAGTTGAATATTAGTACAATTTAAAACAACTTAGAATTTAGAACTTAGAATTTAGAACAATTAAATCAACTCAAAACTCACAACTCACTCCCGATAGCTATCGGGATCACAACTCAATTTTTTTTTCTTAATTTGAACTTTTGATCAATGAATATGGAAAAAATAATAATTCAAGCAACGCTATTATGCGATTTACAAAAAGT
>CANNKP010000168.1 GCA_947505255.1 Flavobacteriales bacterium | reverse complement strand
TGGAAACGAAAAAAGAATTTTGGATCAAGGAAACAATAGACAGTTCTAAGGAACTAAGAAGTGTTCCTATTTCTGAAAATTTGAGAAAAAAACTCGAAGCAATTCCTTCATCAATCGATATTTTTAACAGACGGATTCCTTTAAAAGCTGTTTGGCTAGCAGCTGCTAGTATTGCACTTTTAATAACCGTTAATATTACTACTTTCAATAAAACGCAAAAATTAGAATCACAAGAAAGTACAGTTTATAATGAGTATTTTTCTTATTTAAACCAACTATAATGAAAACAACCCGATTTTATAAATTAATAATAGTTGTATTGATTCTTATCAATCTTACAACTCTCTTTTTCCTTTGGAAAGGACATAAAAGACCGAAGCATCCCGAAAGAAATGAATTAGTAGAATTGTTAGATCTTTCTGGTAATGCAAAGATTAAAATTCTTGCACTTCAAGATGATCACTTTAAAAAGAAAGATGCGCTAATAAATAGGAGTAGAAATTTACACGAATCATTATTTCAATCATTTAATGATGAATCAAAAGACAGCACTGAAATTAAAATGTTAATTGATAAAATTGTTGAAAACCAACGTGAAACAGAACAAATGACGTTTGATTATTTCAAAGTGGTTAACTCACTTTGTACACCTGATCAACAAAAGAGATTACAAGAACTTATTCATGACGTTTTGAAACGTGCCGGCGGACCACCCTCACCTACAAAACATTAATCTTGAAGATTTTACTTTTGATTGTTACACTTCTATTTCAGTTCTTTGTTTTTGGACAGGAAAATAGACGGTTACAATTAACTCCACTTTTTAATGGCTCACCGTTGGAATTAGATAAAAACTATATTCTAGAAGACTCATCTTGGTACAAATTTTCAACCTGTCGGTTCTACCTTTCAAATCTTTCCTTTTTTAAAGACGGAAAGTTAAAAGAGAAAGTCAATGAATTTTATTTGTTCGATTTAGAAGATCCATCAAGTTTTTCAATCACTTTTATAAATGAAGATTTCGATCAAATTTCGTTTTCTATAGGAATTGATTCAACAACCAATGTTTCAGGAATTTTAGATGGAACTCTCGATCCAATAAATGGAATGTATTGGGCGTGGAACAGTGGCTATATTAATTTTAAATTAGAAGGTACTTCTTCCGAATCAACTGAAAAAAATAAAAGTTTTGAATTTCATTTGGGTGGATATCTAGCTCCTTATCAAACAATTCAAACAGTGAGTTTGCCAATTGAGAAGAACTCAAATGATATTTTAATAAGTTTTGATTTATATCCTTTTATTGCAGGTGTTGATTTAAAGAAATCAAGTAATGTAATGATTCCAGGAATAAATGCTGTCAAGCTCTCCGCTTTATTACCTTCATTATTTACCATTTTAAAAGATGAAAATTAGAATTTTATTTTTCTTTTTTTGTGTTATTTCGCTTGGACTTATTTCCTTCAGTCTACAAACGAATACTCAATTAATAGAATTTGTTGTTCCTAAGAAATGGCCTAAACCCGTTTATAATTTTACTAAAAACCCATTGACTGAAGAAGGTTTTCAATTGGGGAGAAAGTTATTCTATGATCCCATTCTTTCTCGAGATAGCACAATAGCTTGTGCATCTTGTCATCTGCAATATACTGGATTTACGCATGTTGACCATGCTGTTAGTCACGGTATTGAAGGACGAAAAGGCAACAGAAATTCACCTGTACTAATAAATCTAGCATGGAATAGCAATTTTCATTGGGATGGTGGTGTAAATAATTTGGATGTTCAAGGAATTAATCCAATCCAACATCCAGCAGAGATGGATAATTCTTTAGAAGAAGCTATTCGCAGACTTTCCAAATCAGAAACGTATCCCTCTCTTTTTAAAAAGGCTTTTGGTTCGACTGAAATTAATACGGCAACCATAATGAAAGCACTGACGCAATACAATGTTTCATTGGTTTCTTCCAATTCAAAATATGACCAAGTGTTTCGAAAAGAAAAAGGAATTTCTTTCACGGAGCAAGAGAAAAATGGTTTGAAAATCTTTAATACACATTGCGCCGCTTGTCATAAAGCTCCATTGTTTACAAATACGTTTTTCGCTAGTAATGGATTGAAAATAGACAGCCTGTTAAATGATGTTGGACGTTATTCAATCACTCAACAACCTAAAGATTCCATGCAATTTAAAATTCCAACGCTTCGAAACATCGAATTTACTTTTCCATATATGCACGACGGAAGGTTTCGGAAATTAAAGGATGTGATTAATTATTATAGTGATGGAATCAATGTAAAAGATAAATATTTGAGTTCTCAATTATTAAAACCAATGAATTTTAATGAAATGCAAAAAAAGGATTTACTTGCCTTTTTGTATACTTTAACTGACAAGTCTTTTTTGTATAATAAACGATTTTCTTTTCCAAAATAACGAAATGTCCGCAAGTTTCTAAATGAATTGAACTCTAATACTCTATAAAATAAAATCTATGAAAAAACTATCTTTAGGAATTGTGCTAGGAATATCCACAATGAGCTATGCACAAACAAATCCTGCGATAACTGCATGGTTGCAAAATACAACTGGAATAATGGGAAGTCATTATGTTTCTGGTAATCCAACAGTAATAAATGATGCAGTAGAAGCAAATGTACAAACAGTTCAATATTCTGCAAATTGGTCATATATTACAACAAATGGAATTCCATCTTATCATACAGGTCCATTTCTGGATGGGAATCCTTCATTAGCAACGGATCAAAATGCAATTTTTAAATTTCCTTTATATCCAACTCAAAACACTGGTGCGCTTACCGCAACCACTGGAGGAAATATTGGTGTCTTTATCAATGGTGTTGCTCTTTTTGATTATAGAGATGGTGTTGCTTGGAATACAGGCACGAATTCATTGTGTGGTGGTTTACCGGGAATGTCTCCATGTCCTGGTGGTCCAATGGCATCACAGTCTTGGAATAGAGATGCAGTTCCTGCTGAAAAATTAGGATTTGACTGTTCTAAGGGGCATCCAGCTATGGGAAATTATCACCATCATCAAAATCCAAGCGCATTTAATTTGGATTTAACAGTTATTTCAACAATTTGCGATATTTATGCGGCTGATGGTTTATATGCTATTAATCCAGCTGAACATTCACCTTTAATAGGTTTTGCATATGATGGTTTCCCAATTTATGGGGCTTATGGTTATGCAAATGCTAATGGAACAGGTGGAATTGTTAGAATTAAATCAGGATATCAATTTAGAAATATTACGAATCGAACTGTTTGGGCTGATGGCACTGATGTTGCAGATGGGCCGATTGTAAGTGCAACTTATCCTTTGGGTTATTTCAGAGAAGATTATGAATTTGTTGCACATCCAGGTCAAGAAGAGTATTTAGATGAGCATAATGGACGTTTTTGTGTGACTCCAGAATATCCAGCTGGAATCTATTGTTATTTTGCAACTGTTGATGTGAATCACAATTCTGCCTATCCTTATGTTGTAGGACCTTATTTTTATGGTAATAAAACTGCTGCAAAAGTGACTTCAATTTCTGAAGCGGTTTCAACTTATACTTCAGTTTCTAATGTTAATGGAATCACTACAACAACATTTAATATTTTCCCAAATCCAACTGCTGATGTTTTAATCGTTCAGTCTTCAGGGTTACAAGAAGGAAATATTATTGCAGAATTAGTTGATGCAACTGGTAAATCGATTCAAACGCAAACAATTTATCAAGGAAGTACAATTTGTTATTTTAATGTGAGTACACTTTATAGTGGAACATATTTCATTAAAATTAACAATGGTCAATTGATCAAAAGCTATTCAGTTATTATTGCTGAATAATAGATCAACTAGAAAATGAAAAATCCCTATCCTATTTTTAGGATGGGGATTTTTTTTGATAGAAAAACGCTATTTTTGATATAACATTAAAATTTAATGTCGTGAAATACATATTATTTATTTTTCTGCCGTATTTCACCTTTGCCCAAAGTGATACAACCATAAAAGGTGTCTACTATTCATGGTTACAATACGATTTGAATTGGAACCCTTATGAAATTGGTGAATCCTATGAAAATGGAATTCGAAATGGCAAATGGGTTCTCCGGGATCAACAAGAACGTATTTATCAAGAGGCACAATATATCAATGATACCTTAAATGGTGCAGCCAAAGAATTCACTTATTTAAACTTTCCTATCACCGTGAAAATAGAAGGACTTTATGTGGATGGACACAAAACAGGGCGCTGGGTTGTAAAAAAACGCGAACGAAAATTTAAACACTGGAAAACGATTGTGGTTTTGCTTTATGACCAACAAGAACAATTGATAAGCAAAGCAATTACCTATTCGAATGGCGTTCCGAAAGTTGAAATATTCTTTGCTAAAAATGGCGAAGAAATCTTTTACCGCTTCTACATACGTTGTGGAAAAATGATTCGTGAAACAGATAAAAGTCCATGGGTAACGGTTTTACTCTAAAGAAAATATGTACACAAAAAAAATCCTCATACTTCAGTAATATGAGGGTTTTTGTTTTAGTTAATCTGTATCCAAAAAGAGCCGCCATGCTGTTCAACATCTTTTAAATTTTCATGATCCCACATTGGCGCTAGTTGTTGTGATAACACTTTATCCTCAGATATGAAATAGTTTGGTAGAATAACATTGTACTTTTCAGGATTCGCCATAATAAACATTGCAAGTCCGTATTGCTCTGAATAAAAACGGTCACACATGAATTGTGGGTAATCATAAGGCAAATAGATGTCGTGAACATGAACAATTACCCCTTTTTTCAATTTTGGTAATATTTCCATGAAGAAGACCATAGAATCAGAATTTGGCAAAATTCTATGAGAATTATCAATGAATAAAATGTCGTTTTCTTCTAAATCCAAAATCTCGTCATAATTTACCTCCTCAAACGGTTTTCGTATTATTCGATTAGCCAATTGATCTATTTCTGCTCGAGGCATCGGATCAATTGAAATGATTTCTGTTTGTAAATTATTATCAGTTTTAGATAAATGAGCAACTTTAGTTGAATTTCCTGATCCAACTTCGATATATTTTTTTGGCTTATAAAATGCTAATAAAGTATAAATCCCAACGATATCTAAACCAGGTAGAAAACCATTGTTCCAAGTAGGTAAATTGACGTTCTCCTGTGAGCCAACTTTTTTAATAGTTTGAATTTTATCTTTATAAACTAAAGCTTCATCAATTAACATTTTATACGTTTCCCTATTTTTATCAATTATAGCATAAAGTAAATCATGAGGTGGTTTGCCAAAACCATAACGAGGTTCCATTTTTACTTTGTATTCAGAGAAAAGAGTTTGAAATTTTGGTGAGCAAAAGCGGTAAAATGATTTTATAAATGCTTTCATAATTATTGATTCAATTTTATTTTTGTTCAGGAAACAAACTTAACAATCCTTCTTCAGAAGCATCACAAATTCCTCGTTCAGTTATTATTTTTGTAATTAGTCTTGCCGGTGTTACATCAAACCCATAATTACTTGCAGGAGTTGTTTCAGGACAAATTAATACTGGTTCAATTTTTCCAGATGGACCTTTACCAATCATATAGCGCACTTCATCTTGATTGCGTTCTTCAATTGGAATTTCTTTTAGTCCATCACGAATTGACATATCCAAAGTCGTTGAAGGCAAAGCCACATAAAATGGAATATTGTTGTCTTTCGCAGCAAGCGCTTTTAAATATGTTCCAATTTTATTAGCTACATCACCATTTCGAGTTGTTCTATCTGTTCCAACAATCACCATGTCAACCATTCCGTGCTGCATAAGATGC
>CANNKP010000167.1 GCA_947505255.1 Flavobacteriales bacterium | reverse complement strand
CTGTGCGATAATCGTCTTCAGGCTTCATGTTGTAATTGTAATTATAGGCAGCATAAAAAGTTAAACTTGGTAAATAAGCCATGTTCGTTCCTTTTCGTTCTTCAATATTCATCTTTTGTTGAGCCGCTAGCATTTCTAACTCGGGATAATTGATTGTTCCGCTATCAACTAAAATTGATTGCTCTACCAAATTATCAACGGGAACAGAAATAGTGGCTTTCGAATCCATTCCAATCAATATTTTCAGCAATTTTTCTAATTGATCTTTTGTTGCAAGTAATGATTCTTTAGAATTTAAAAGTGAAAGTCTATTGATTTGAAGTTTATCTGCTTCAGTTTGAATTACTAATTCTTGCTGAACCATTGCGTTCATGTTGCTAATCAATTTATCCATGTTAGCAATATTACTAGTGATAAAAGTCAATTGTTTAGTAATTGCTTGTAGGTTAAAATAGGTGCTTGCCACTTGATGTTTAACATCTTGAGCAGTCATTCTTTGTTGAATTTGAACAATTTCCGAATTGATTTTTAATGCTGACAACCCATAATTGACTTGCGGATTATATAATATTTGAGTTAATTGCAGTGTGTTACTCAATACAAATGGTACACCAAATTGCACTGTAGAAAAAGTTCCTGCTGGACCACCGAAAAATGCTGCTGGAACAACTTGACCTTGTATTATAGCATTGTATTTATAATCACCACTATACGCTAATTGAGGTAAACGAGCAGCCATATAAGTGCTTCGTTGTTTGTCATTTATTTCAATATCTAACAAGGAGTTTCGTATAGATAAATTAGCTGTGTCAGCCATTTTTAGACAAGTTTCAAGATTCAATTCTTGCCCTTCTGCAGAAATACTACTGATAATTCCAATCAGAAAAAAAAGTTGTTTTTTCATTTGAGTTTATTTTGTGGTTTTTGAATTAATAGGAAATAAATAGTTAACAAGCATTTCAGTTACATTTTGCTTGTGTAATAATAAGTTTGATGTATAGTCTTCATCTGAAATTCCATGAATTCCTTGCATTAAATTTTTGGCCATAATTGGATATTGACAATTAGACATTATCAATAAGGTTAGGCTGAGAATGTTTATTTTTCGCATTTTACCTTCTGCTTGAGCTTGGGCACATTCATTAAATATACCTGACGCCGCAATTTTTTCAAAAAAACAAGCATGATCTATTGAACAACCTTCTTCTCTGTTCATTTCAGTAATAATAAATACAGGTAATTCAGGATGTTTAGACAAGAATTCAAATTCTCGATCTATGAAAATGCGCATTTTATTTTCTATAGATTGATCAGAACTGAAAACAGTCATCATGGAAGTAACAAAGTCCTCCATGGCAGTCTCAAAAATGATTTTAAAAAGCTGACTCTTCGACCTGAAATAGTAATTAACAAGAGCAACATTCATTCCTGCTGCTTTAGAAATCTCACGAGAAGAACATCCGGCAAAACCTTTCGCCATAAAAACGTGTCTGGCAGCTTCCTTGATTTTTTCTTCTGTTGTTACGTCTTTTTTCATTATCAAATGAATTTAGACGACAAATTTAAACAACTATTTTAAACACTTGTTTAAAACAAATGATTAATTTGTTAAAATAATTTAAATTAATCCCGAATCCCGAATCCCAAATTAATTTGGTCGCTGAGCCTGTCGAAGTGCCAAATCCCAAATCCCAAATTCTTTTACCCTATGTGTCCTATGTTCCTATGTGTTTCAAAAAGAATTAATAATTGCGAATTACGAATTACGAATTACGAATTACGAATTACGAATCCTTTTGCTCTATGTGTCCTATGTGTCTATGTGTTTCAAAAGAATGCCAAATTCTTTCACCCTATGTATCCTATGTTTCTATGTGTTTCAAAAAAAAACAAATCCACAGCCCTCAAACAGCCACATTGTGTTCCCTCAAAGCATCATTCAAAGATGTCTTCAAATCTGTTGATTCTTTTCTTTTACCTATAATCAAAGCACATGGAACTTGGAAATCACCTGCTGGAAATGACTTTGTATATGACCCCGGAATTACAACAGAACGCTCAGGCACATAACCTCTATATTCAACTGGTTCGCTCCCTGAAACATCAATAATTTTGGTGGATTTTGTCAGTACTACATTAGCGCCCAATACAGCTTGTTTTCCAACATGCACTCCTTCAACAACGATGCAACGTGACCCGATAAAAGCATCATCTTCAATGATAACTGGTGCGGCTTGCAATGGTTCTAAAACTCCTCCAATTCCAACACCGCCACTTAAATGAACATTTTTTCCGATTTGTGCACAAGAACCAACTGTTGCCCACGTGTCGACCATCGTTCCTGAATCTACATAGGCGCCGATGTTTACATAAGAAGGCATTAATATTACTCCTGAAGCAATAAAAGCTCCATATCGTGCAACAGCTGGGGGAACAACACGTATTCCCAATTCCTTGTAATTGGTTTTCAATGCCATTTTATCATGAAATTCAAACGGACCAACTTCAATTGTCTCCATTTTTCGAATAGGGAAATAAAGAATAACTGCTTTTTTCACCCATTCATTTACAGTCCATTCTCCATTTTCACTTGGTTCCGCAACGCGCAATAAACCTTTGTCAATGTCTTCAATTACTGTATTTATTGCATTAATTGTTTCCGTTTGACTCAATAATTCACGGTTTTCCCATGCTGCTTCGATAATAGATCTCATGTTCAAATATTTTTGCCAAAGATACTACCTTTAAATATATATTGCCCAATTCTTAAATATGCTATTTTCATTAGCATATAAATCGGTATTATGCCGGTCTGGATTTAGCTCCGCTGCTAACTCCGTTGGTGTTTTTACTGGATTTTTATTCCAGTATTATCAAATGCTAATCGGTATAGTTATCTTTACATCCATGGGAAGAATTGTAGCAATAGATTTTGGATTAAAAAGAACAGGTTTGGCGATAACAGATGAAATGAACATCATCGCTTCGCCATTAACAACAGTTGAATCCAAAGATTTAATGACTTTCCTCAAAGAATTGACACGCAAAAATTCAATTGATACGTTTGTTCTTGGTGAACCAAAACGCTTGAACAACGAAGATACCCACATCACAGAAAATGTTCGCATGCTGAAAACGGCATTAGAAAAAGAATTCCCTACGATGAAAGTGGTGATGATTGACGAACGCTTTACGTCAAAAATGGCTTTTCAATCAATGATTGATAGTGGTATGAAGAAAAAACAACGCCAAGAAAAAGGTACTGTTGATATGATTAGCGCTGCGATTATTTTGCAGAGTTATTTGGGGTGATTTATGAATTTGTATTAGAAATTCTATAAAATGTCTTGCACAATTCTTTACTTTTCATTGAATCCCTTATTTTTGCATTAAAATTAAAAGAATGATTTTACCTATTGTGGCATACGGCGACCCGGTATTGAAAAAAGTATGTGAAGAAATTACAGAACAACAACCTGATTTAGATCTGTTGATTGCCAACATGTATGAAACAATGTATCATGCATCTGGTGTAGGTTTGGCTGCTCCACAAATAGGGAAAGCAATTCGTTTGTTTATTGTTGACGGAAGTCCTTTTGCTGAAAGTTCAGACGATCACGACGACGATGATGACTATGAAGAAGAAGATTCTGAACCAGATCCAAAGGCTGTTGGAATAGAAAATTTCAAAAAAGTGTTCATCAATCCAATTATTGAAGAAGAAGATGGTGAAGATTGGGGCTTTCATGAAGGTTGTTTATCGATCCCGAAAATTAGAGAAGAAGTATTTCGTAAAGAAAGAATCCTAGTTTCATATTATGACGCACAATGGAATTTCCATGAAGAATGGTTTGATGGATATGCTGCTAGAATTATTCAACATGAATATGACCATATTGACGGGATTCTTTTCACTGATCATTTATCACCTTTAAAAAGAAGGCTTTTATCAAAAAGATTGCAAAATATTTCGAAAGGTGAAATTAAAGTAGACTATAAAATGAAATTTCCAGTTGTCAAAAAAGGAAGATAAAAAAGCTTAATTTAGAAGAATGAAAAAAGTACTTGGTATTTCATTGATTGTTTTGATAGGATTGGTTTATTCATGCGGAAATAATTCAGATAATCCGAAATCAAAAGTAGAATTAATCTCCAGTATCAAAGAAATGGAAGATTCGTTGAATCAGATGCAAGTCAATGTAAATCAAAACACACAAATACCAGGTGTTGCGCATCAGGAATTAATTAATCGATTATTAACGTATTATCATAATTTCCCTGAAGATCAAAAATCAGCAGAATATTTAGATAAAGTGCACATGAAGTATTCTGGATTAAACATGCATGCCAAGGCTGTGAAATACGCTGATACATTGTTAGAAAAATATCCAAAATATGTCAATCGAGCGATGGTGCTAGAAAGTCAAGGATTTAGTTACGATGCTTTTATTACGCCAAGAAACCCTGAAAAAGTGCGTTACTATTATGAGCTTTTATTGAAAGAAAATCCTAAGATGGATAAGGAAAAATTTGATGGTTTACAAGAACGATTGAAACATTTAGAAATGACATTTGATGAATATTGTGAATACCAAATGAATGCAATTTCCATCCAATAATTATTGCTGTTAATGTTGTGTTAAATAAAAAACATGGCAAGTTTCTTGCTATACATTTGAAATAATAGAAAACTATAAAAAATAGAACCATGAAAAAAATATTCTTACCCTTAATGATTGCTTTTGTTGCAGTTTTATCAATGAATAAAGCAGTTGCTCAAATAGTTCCACTTGAAACTGGAGCTAAAATGGAATTTGCAAAAGAAACCCATGATTACGGAACGATTAAATATGGCGCGGATGGTGCTTGTACTTTTGAATTCAAAAACACTGGAGATGCTCCTTTAATTATTTCAAATGCTAAAGGTTCTTGTGGTTGCACGGTTCCAGATTGGCCGAAAGAACCAATAGCTCCAGGTGCTTCAGGTACAATCATCGTAAAATATGATACTAAACGTCCTGGACCAATTAATAAAAGTGTTACTATTACTTCAAACGCAATCAATGACGGGTATGATGAAGTAACAAAGGTGAGTACAAAAGTTATCCGTATTAAAGGGAACATTTTACCAGCTCCTGAAGGTGAGGCACCAGTAAATACATCTGGAGCACCAACAAATAACTAAAATGAGATTATTATTTCTTGTTTTCATCTTTTTAAATTCCGCCTTTGGTTTTTGCCAATCGGCGGAATTTTTCGTTAAAAATCCTGTTTTTAAATTTCCTAAAGCGAAAGAGGGAGTTACTGTGGAACACGTTTTTACTGTAACAAACAGCGGGAAATCTCCTTTGTTTATTTCAGATTACGAAGTTGAGTGCTCGTGTACAAAGGCATATTTCACAAAAGATCCAATTATGCCTGGAAAATCAACGTTGATTAAAATCACGTTCGAAACGGAAGGGAAATCGTATTACCAAGACAGAATTATTTACTTAAAAACAAATACTAAAAAGAAAACGGAAAAATTGCGTTTTAAAGTATTTGTGGAGCCAAAAGTCTAATTCTCTTGCCATTGAACATCAAGTTCTCTTGAATTTAAAATCGTGTTAACAATGTGTTAAACAATTCATTTGAATCTAATCTTTTTATAAATTTGAATATAAGTAAATTAAAAACTCAACTATGAAAAAAGTAATCTTATCATTAATCGTTATGTTCATTGCAGCTTTGTCAATGAATAAAGCTTCAGCTCAAACTGAAAAAGGAGCAAAAATTGAATTCGCAAAAGAAACACATGATTACGGAACTATCAAAAATGGTGCTGATGGAACATGTTCTTTTGAATTTAAAAACACAGGAAATG
>CANNKP010000166.1 GCA_947505255.1 Flavobacteriales bacterium | reverse complement strand
TCAGCCGGACGTGGACAACGAGGGGCAAATTGGACTTCAAATGCTGGGGAAAACATGCTTTTCTCGTTGTTTGTTGTTCCCGACAATCTGTCAGTAGAAAACCAAGTTGTATTAACGCACTTTGCATCACTTGGAATCGTTGAAGTTTTAAGAAAAATTGGCATTTCAGCTGAAATTAAATGGCCGAATGATATTTATGTGAACCATAAAAAAATTGCGGGAATATTAATAGAAAATTCAATAAAGGGAGGTTTAATCTCAAGCTCGATAATTGGAATTGGTTTAAATGTGAATCAAGATCGTTTTGAAAATATAAATGCGACAAGTATTAAGCTTGAAACGAATGAATTTATTTCGATAGATTCTATCGTGTTTAAATTGATTGGTGCGTTTAATGTTTTATGGGAGTATATTCAGAAAAACGATTTCAATTCATTGAAAAACAGGTACATGGAGATTTTATATCAACTGGGAAAATTAGCAATCTATGAAGATCGTTCTGGGAAGTTTGAAGGAGTAATTGAAGGTGTTTCTGAAACTGGTCATTTGCAAATCAGAAAAGGAAATGAATTGAAAGAATATGATTTAAAGGAAATTTCCTTTTTAGTTACAAGTGGTTAGTTACAAATTGCGCGTTACAATTTATTAGTTTTTGAACCAGTATTGTTCCTTCGCAGATGTATTATTATGGAAGTAACTTGTAATTAGCAACTATGAACTTATTTTATTGATCAAAATGCTTCTTAAGGTTTTCTGACATTATATTAAACAATGCTGTTAAAGGTTTTTCAACCATCATTTTAAGGAAAACATTCACTTGTCCGTCAAATGCAATGTATCCATGCGTATGTTCACCTTGGCTTTCTAAATGTATTGTTAACCTAAAAGGAAAGGGAGATTTTTCACCTGATTTCATGAAAATTTTGGTTGAATCTTCATGCCCATCTTGAATAAGTGATATCACCACTGCACCTTGAACTTTAAAGGAACATTCTTCATTTGTTGCTCTCCAATCGGCAATTTGCTCTTTTGGTAACATATGAATAAGATTATTAGAGTCCTTAAGGAAGGAAGCAACAGTCTCATGATTTGCTGCAACAACTACTTTGGTGCTGTCAATTTTCATATGCCTATAATTTGTTTTTTATTTCTTCCAAGCTTCAGGGTTATCTTTCCATTCACGAAGAGAAGCCATGTCATTTTCCGAAATATAATCCTTTCTTAATGCTTCTTCAATTAAAATATCGTAATTGGTTAATGTCACATATGGGCAATTGGCATTTTTGAAATTTTCATCTGCAACACTAAAGCCATATGTGAAAATTGCAATTAGACCCTTAACATCCATTTCTGCATCTTTCAATGCTTCTACTGCTTTAATACTGCTTCCGCCTGTAGAAATTAAATCTTCAATAACCACAACTTTTTGACCTTTTTCGAAATGGCCTTCAATTAAATTCCCCATTCCATGTCCTTTAGCTGAACTACGGATATAAATAAAAGGAAGTCCTAATTCTTGCGCAACCAACGCTCCTAAAGCAATACCACCAGTTGCAACACCAGCAATAACATCGGGTTTTCCAAAATATTCTAAAACCGCATCTGTATATGTTTGACGGATAAAAGTACGAATTGATGGATACGATAATGTTATTCTATTATCACAGTAAATTGGAGAATTCCAACCCGAAGCCCATGTAAATGGATTATTAGGTTGTAGTTTTACAGCTTTAATTTGTAATAAAAATTCAGCTACTTTTAGGGCTTTATCGTTGTTCAAAATCATGGCTTCAAATGTACAAAGTTTTTATAGAAAATAGAGCGATTATCTTTACAGATATTAAACCAAAAAGGAAAAATATTTTTTTATTAAAAAGTTATGACCTTCAATCGATTGTAGAGGATTTGATTCCAAAAATTGAAAATACAACTTCAGATTTAGATATTTATGTTTATTCGGAAGAAATTGAGAAAGAGTTTGAAAGATTATTTTTTGATTTTGATAAAATTGAAGCTGCAGGTGGAATTGTTAAAAGAAAACAGCGTTTTTTGTTTATCAAACGAAATGGTTTTTGGGATATTCCGAAAGGAAAACTTGAACTGAATGAATCAATTGAAACGTGCGCCATCCGAGAAATTGAAGAAGAATGTGGATTGATCAATCCTGAAATCATTGAATCTATTTGTACAACGTACCATACATATGAATATAAAGGAAAGCCAACCATAAAAAAAACATATTGGTTTTCTCTTATTTATGAAGGTGATAAGAAATTGAATCCCCAGGAAGAAGAAGGAATTACACATGTGAAATGGATGAAAAAACATAAAATTGAAAAAATTAGAGAAAATACATTCGCTTCAATTATAGATGTTTTAGACATTTATTTTGCTAAATAAATACTGGATTGTTATTTGTCATTTTTTATAAACCATTTTAAATGGTGTGTAAATGGAAGTGTTATTTAAAATAAAATATATTTTTTTGTTAAAAAAGAAAGTCAAATTTGATAATTATTGTAACCTTGTCTAAAAAAAGAGAAATTATGAAATATCTATTATTCACTTTAGCATTAATTTTAGGAGTTGGTGTTAATGCGCAAGAAACGACTATTGTAGCAAAAGAAAAGAAAGAGAAAGTTGCGAAAAAGAAGAAAGGCTTACTTTTTACTCAAGTAGAAATTGTTAGAAATGACATTCCTTATGGTTCAGATGAAACATTTGCATTTGATTTTAAGAATGAGTCTAAAACACCAGCAATCATTCAAGGTGTTCAAACTAGTTGCGGTTGCACAACTGCTAACAAACCGGAAGAACCAATTCAACATGGAAAAAAATCTCAGATTTCTGTTAAATATGACACAAAAAGAGTTGGTGCTTTTACAAAAACAATTACAATTACTTCAAATGTATCGGAGCCAATTATTTTAACAATTAAAGGAACAGTTTTACCTGAAGTTGTGAAAGATGAACCGAAACAATAATTTATTTTTTTGAAAATAAAGGGCTATGTCAAATTTGATATAGCCCTTTTTATTTT
Source organism: Flavobacteriales bacterium (assembly GCA_947505255.1). Classification (GTDB taxonomy): domain Bacteria; phylum Bacteroidota; class Bacteroidia; order Flavobacteriales_D; family Crocinitomicaceae; genus M0103. Next base: position 2,903 of record CANNKP010000166.1, on the reverse strand, counting down.
GGAATTGGTTTGTGTGAGATGAATGAAATTATTCAACTAAACAAGTATCTTTTTTGCGTTGAAGAAGTTTTTAATTTTAATTTTTATGAATCACTGTTGCCGATGCTTGTGCAGTTGGCATGATTGTTAAATCATTAATTGTAACATGTGCTGGACGTGTTGCAACGAAATAAATAGTTTCAGCAATGTCTAAAGCGACAAGAGGTTCAAATCCTGAATAAACACTTTTTGCTGTTGATTCATCGCCTTTAAAACGAACGATTGAAAATTCAGTTTCAGCAGCTCCAGGAGCAATATTTGTAACTTTTACATTGTAATCGACAAGATCGATTCGCATTGCTTTCGATAATGCATCAACAGCATGTTTTGAAGCACAATAAACATTGCCACCAGCATAAACTTCTTTCCCTGCAATACTTCCTAAGTTAAAAATATGTCCTTTTTTATTCTTTTTTAAAAATGGAACAATCGCTCTTGTGACATATAATAATCCTTTAACATTTGTATCTATCATTCTGTCCCAATCGTCAATGAGTCCTTCATCTATAGGGCCACGACCAACAGCTAAACCTGCGTTGTTAATTAAAATCGCTATATTTTCTTTTATTTCATTGGGTAATGTTTCAATTTCTCTAAAAACATCTTCTTCAATTCTTACGTCAAAACTCAAGGTTTGTATGTCAATTGGATGTAAATTAGAAAGTCTTTTTTGAATCTGAATTAAACGGTCATTTCTTCTGCCCGTTAAAATTAAATTCCAACCATTCGCTGCAAATATTTCTGCACAAGCTTCTCCGAATCCAGAAGTTGCACCAGTTATGAAGACGTATTTTTCCATTTTATATCTTTTAAAGGTTTTAGAAGGATTAACCCAGCAATTATAAGTGCAAATTGAGCAGGGAATCTATATCTCGTTATTGCTCCTAAAACAGGTGTTGTCCAGCCGATTAGAAGTGATAGAATTAATGCAAAAGTTAATAATGTAAAAACAATATTTTTTTCTTCAAAATTTAATTTTTTCCTAAAGTAAATGGTAAAACCAAAAAACATGAGAATAATCCATACTTCCATAAAGGAAAGGAATTTCAATTTGCTACCAGGGTCATTTGGGAAAGGCCGTATAATGCTATTTACCAAGGCTTCTGGAAAATTTTTTATTAATTGAATTGAAGAGTTTTTTATTGGAGTTGTTTCAATAAAACTAGCACAACCTTCAGTGAAATATACGCGTTTCCATTTTTTACCTGTTGGTTTTAAATGAACTGGAATTGGCTTTTCAGTGCTACCAAATTTATAAATGTAAGCATCTGTTTCATTTAATAAAATTACTTCATCTCCCTTTATTGATAGATCTCCATACTGGAAAGGCTGAAAATAATAAAAACTAGAATCACCTAACACATGCAATCCTCCCTTGCCAACATTTACAAAATCAAATTGCTTTCTTGTGAGATAATTAACCATTTTATCTCGCGGTTTTTGAAAAGTAATTCCCAAGAGCAATAACATGGTTATTAGGCTTATAACGGTTGGAATAAACCTTCCTTTAAAAAGATATTTATATACGAATAAAGATAAAAGCGATAATATAATACACGCTAAGATGTATGGTTTGAACAGTAAGAGAATTACTATTGAGAACACTAAGAAAAATATTCTTTTTATTAGTTGATCATTGGTTAAAATCACTCTTACTAATAAGCTAATTCCAAAAAATAGAAAAGGTTCTTTTAATAAACTGGAAGTCCAAAATATAACACTCGGCACAAGAACAAGAACCCAAAAGAAAAAAGCATTCGTCTGGGAAGAATATTTTCGAAATGAGAGATAAAAATTCTTTAATGCTAATGTTGAAATTAAACACAAAACGGATAAATGAATCACTGCAGATTTTCCTGAGAAAAAATGAATTATGCTATGAATTCGAATCACATTTTTCGAATCATTGATTAGCGTCAAATCTCCTGCCGACCAATATTCGGTCATATACAAATATTTATTAATCAGCTCTGTAGTCTCTCCAATTCCAGTGAGTAATTGAAAGTAATGTTTTGGGGATTGATAAAATACATCATTCAAATACTTACTTTCTATTAAGAATGTTCCTCCATCATGACTTAAATCATCAATGTTATACGTTTGAATATGGATAAGAAATAATAATAGCCCAACTCCAACTTTTAATAAAAAAACCGCAGGAAATGTCCATACAGATAAACCTTCAAGCTGAAATAATTTCCAGTATCTTGTTAAAAGAAATAAAAATAAAACAAAAGTGATCGAGTAAATCAGCACGAAAAAATTTTTTGCAAACTTAAGTATTTTTTTTTCGTTTTTTTCGCCAAATTGTCGCCAATTTCCGACAGAATGTCATGTATTTTCCAGTGGCACAAAGATTGACAATTCACAGAAAAAAAAATCTATATGAGAACTGGTCAAATTAATGTTCAAACGGAAAACATCTTTCCGATTATCAAGAAATTTTTATACTCTGATCACGAAATATTTTTGAGAGAATTGGTATCGAATGCTGTTGATGCTTCACAAAAAATGAAAGTTTTAACATTAAACGGTGAATTTAAAGGTGATCTAGGCGATTTGCGAGTAGATGTTATTTTAAATAAAGAAGAGAAAACACTTACGATTCGTGACTTGGGAATTGGTATGACAGAAGAAGAGATTGATAAATATATCAATCAAATTGCTTTTTCTGGAGCGGAAGAATTTGTGCAGCAATACAAAGGAAATGAAGGAGCAGAGCAAATTATTGGGCATTTTGGACTTGGTTTCTATTCTGCATTTATGGTGGCTGAAAAGGTTCAAATTCGCACATTATCTCGTCATGAAGGAGCAAAAGCCGTTCAATGGGAGAGTAATGGTTCACCAGAATATACAATTTCTGA
>CANNKP010000165.1 GCA_947505255.1 Flavobacteriales bacterium | reverse complement strand
TCGTAATAACAATCGTCCGAATAATGGAAATTCAATACATTTTCGCCAATTAAAATAAATTTAGTTATTCCTTCATCTATCATTGGGTCTATGATGTCTCTTTTGAAAGTCATAATATCATTCTCTATCGCATCGTTCCATTCACCAATCAATTCGATTATCGCAAATTGGTCGTCGTATTCTACAAAAAGTATTTTGATGAAAAGTGTTGGTGAACCCATCGTGTCCCATTGAGGATGGATGTAAAAATCATATACGGAATTATTAAATTCAAACTCGCTATATTCTCTTTCGTAAAAGGGAGACAACGGATCTTCCGAGGCAATATAGTCTGTTCTCCACAGGTAAAAAGGTTCAATTAAATGCATTGTCAAATTTACGGAAGTTGGCACATTAAATGCTATGTCGTGATGAATTAAATTTTATGTATTTTTGACTATTCAACATTATCGATTAAATTTTTAACATGAAAAAGATTTTTGGAATTTTTATTATAACGCTTGTACTTATTTCCTGTGGAGGGAATAAAGATGGCCGTCCAGTGCAGGATTATTTGTCTGCTTTTTTGAATGGTAACGAGAAAATAGTTGCTTTTGGGAAAGCTGATATCAACACAATTTTAAATAAAACAGAGTACAAAAAGATTCCGAAATTTGGATTGGTAATATCGAAAGAATTGGAATCATTCAAGCAAAGTTTGAATACTAATACACCCGTTTATTTTGCTTTGGAAGGGCCTTTCTTAGAAGATGGAACACCTGAAACAAGTTACGCTTTTTTCGAAGTTGTGAATGCGGATTCATTGACTCAAAAATTGACACAACAAGGATTTGATATTGAAAAATCTGGAGATGTTCAGTTTTTCCAAAGTGGTGATGTGAGTTTTGGAATCAGAAATAATTTGGCAATTCTAATCTCAAAGAAAGCTGAATTTGATGGAAAGAAATTGCTTACAGAAGCGTTTGATAAAACAACGGAAGACGTTTCTGAAGGTAAGATCGATGAGATTCTAAGTGCAAATGGAGATGTTGTAATGGGAATGAGTATTTCCAATTTGTATGGAACTTCGAATACTGATTTATCAGATTTAAGTGCTGATAAACAAAAAGGCATTAAAGAACTTGTTGCTGATTCATATATACAGACAACAATGGCTTTTGAAAATGGCGCAATTGTGATTGAAACGAAAAATTATTTTTCTGATTTATTGAAAAGCAAAATGTTCTTCAAAAAAGACGGTGGTGCCTCAATTGTTTCTAAATTGGGAACAGGAAACCCTAAGATTGGTCTATCTGTCAATATCGACATGAAAAAAGTACAAGCTTTTATGGATGAATATTCTCCAGGCTCTGTGGCTGATTTAATGGGAATGTTAGGAGGTGAAGCGCAAATGGCGATGGCTATGGGCGGAAGTGATGGTTTAGCGGGATTATTGAATGGTGAGATGGCTGCTGTTATGGTTGGAGAACCAAATGCATATGAAGGAATGTCAGATTTCAATGTTTATGTTGGATTAGGAAAAAATGGACGAACATTAGCGGAAGGATTTAAAGGCTTACTTTCTTTAGGAATGGCAAAAGTGGATTTGGATAAAAACGGTTTATCTGCGTTTAGTTCGATGAATTTTGTTCCTCAAGCAGGGAAGAAATTGAATGTTCCTGCAGGTTGTGAAATCTTCGGTAAAAAGGGAATCACTGCTTTCGTGAATTTTGAAGGAATTGATTTAACTTCTTTCGAATTTGAAGATGCACAAAAGATGATTTACTTGATTAAATATGTCACTTTTGAAATGGACGAAACCGGAAGTAAAATCGTTATTAAAGCTAAAAACGGAAAAGAAAATGTGCTTAAACAAGCAATGGATGTTGTTGTGAAAGAGCTTTCTGGAAAGATTGGTAACATGACAATCTAAAAAATAGTAATTATAAAAAAGAGGTTTGTCAATTGATAAACCTCTTTTTTTATGCTTTTTTTTTTCGCTTCGCTGTAGTTGCACTGCTGCGATTAAAGTGTTTTGTAAATTCACTTTGTTTTAAATTATTTTTATTAGCTGCAGTATTTCAAATGTGGAGAGGGGATTAATAATCAGTTATTACTTTAATCTTTTTTTGCCGCAGCAGTGCAACTGCAGCGGAGCTGAGAAAAAGCGAAAATGTCTTTCATCTTAATTGAGAAAATGCCACACAATCAAAAATCTCTTCACATTGCTGATAAATCATATCATGTAAAATAAGTTGTGAAGCCAATGCCAATTGCGTATAATTTTGAGAGTTATTTCCAAAATCACCAGCGGTAGTTTGCCACATCTGCGTAATTAATTCTTGACTTCCAACTGTTGGATTGATCTTATTGACAACCGCGCTGACATTCATTGAACCAGCATGGTAAACGTGTAAAACGAATAAACGAAACCATAAATCAGATTCATTGTATGTTAAGTGATGTGCATTTAAAATCCTTTTGGCTTCAGGAATACACACACGACTTATTAAACGCGAAGCACCATAGGCTGATCTGTCAAAATCTTTTCGTTCGTCAATTTGACTGTTTACTGTCAATCCTTGCGCTCTTGCAACGGAAGGCATTAATTGAAACGCTCCATAGGCTCCAGCAGATGACTTTTTAAGTTGTCCTGGGCTTTCTATGAGCAATATCGCTTGGGCATACCAAGGATCAACGCCGAATCGTTCGAATGCCTCAACTCCTTTTGATAAACTCGGATAAACTTCCTTGAATTTATAGAAATCATTCTTTCCTGTTGTCACATTTATTTGTGCATCACTTGCCAAAGAAAATTCTTTACGTAGGCTGTCTTTAAAAATTCCCTTTTGCAATTCAGTTTGTTTTGACCAATCTCTGACAGACATTTTTCTCAAAACAACCCGTGTTGCAGCTATATTAATCAAACAAGAGTCTGGAGAAAGCACCATGATTTGTTTCCAAAATTGAGGTTGTGGAAGAACATCCCAACGATCTTCAAAGAGTGATTCAGCATGCATTATAGTGCTTACAGTTTGGTTGTTGTGCACTTCAATTTTTTGGTCATCCCACGATTTTTGAGATTGACTAAAAAACACGAAAGGCGATAATGAAATCGCGAAAAGGAAGATGAATCGCATGAGAATGAGTTATAACAGTCATTCAAGATAAGCATTTCTAATTAAAACGTTACTATTTTTAAGAAATTTAACAGGAAAATAATTTATAACATATTCGATTATGCTGGATATTTTCACCTTCCTTAAACCTTACTCAAGGGAGGAAAGTGAAAATTATCCTTAAATTTACACATGGATTTAATCAAAAAGATACTGAGTTTTCCCATCATCGTTTTGGTGAAAATATATCAATGGATTATTTCTCCAATTTTCCCGGCAGCCTGCAGGTATAATCCAACTTGTTCTCATTACATGATTGACGCCCTTAAAATGTGGGGTCCATTCAAAGGAATGTGGTTGGGACTAAAACGCATTGCTTCTTGTCATCCTTGGGGTGGACATGGTGATGATCCAGTTCCGGAAAAAAAGCCTTCTACAATTTCAGATACAAAAGCAAAAAGTTAAACAACTTTATCGAAGTGCCTAAATATTCTTGTATTTGTATACTCTGCGTATTTTAGCGTTTTCAGCGGGAAGTTTAACTCATTTTTTGTCCAAAAATTTCACTAATTCCCACAAATTTTTTCTGTCATCTGCGCATTTCAGCGTTTTCAGAGGGAAAGTGCTGCGTGAACTATAGAGTTTTAAACCGTTGAAATAACCCACCCTTTACCATTTCATAAACGAATAAAAGTAGCACTGGAATATATTCTAATCCTAGCAACCAATTTGATGTCGCAACATTTCCATTAGTATAAAACGAGTAAGATAAAAATACCGTGAATGACCAAAGGAACAGAAAGGTGTAATTTGTGAATACGGAAAGAAAGATTGCTGGTAAAATATACCATGGGTGAAGAGTTGTACACGATAGTAGGTAAATAAAATAAGCAATTGTCATTTTTGAAAACAACTCTTTAGGAAGCGTAATTTTCTTCCAAAAAGCCAAATAAAGTATCGTTAGAAACGTCGTGAAGGAAAGAATAAAGGAATAATGCCCAATCTTGTGGTAATAATAATGCAATGGATCTAATTGCAATAAACCGAATAAGAAAGATGAATTGAATTGAAACAATTCAAAGTACAAGCGAATACTGTGCGTAAAATGACTGATATTTGAACTATTCAATAAGAACATTGAAAGTACTAGAAATCCAATTCCAATAATAGAATAAGTAATCACTGCTTTTTTCCATCCTAAAAAACGCCAAAGAAATGGAAGTAGGAGCAGTGGAATGAGTTTAATTTGAATTGCCAGGGAAAGCACCATTCCAGCTGGAAAAATCTTTACTTTTATTAAATAATAAAAACCAACAATTAAAAAACTGATCATTACACCTTCAAAATGAACATTTCCGATACTCTCGATTATAAAGAGCGGATTTAAAAACAATAAGAACGCTTTATTTACAGGGATATTAATAAGTTTTAAAAGTTTGATTAAATACATCAATCCAGTTAATTGAATAATGGCAATAAGGCTTTTTAAAATAACAGTATTTATAAAAATAGAATCTGTAAACCATGTTGAGAAAATAAAGAAATATTGGTTTAACGGTGTATAACAACTATAATTTTTTTGAGATAATTCGCCCATTCCAGCGTGAAGTTCTTTTAAATAGCTATTGGAAATAAAGTGTTTTGAATGGATGATTTCATTCGGTGTAAAATCATATGGATTGAATCCTTTCCAAAAGAGTTCGCCATCCCATAAAAATCGAAAATAATCTGTAGATAGATGTGGTATTAAAATTATTCCTAGAATAAAAGTAAAACACGTCAAACCAATGAGGTAGTTGGTTGAAATGCTTTTCGAACCAATGACTAAAAAGAAATACGACGCAAAAGCCAAAGTATATGGCAGGAAAATGGAAACAAAATGAGATCGATTTTCTTCATTTAACACAAAGAAAATACTAGTTAAAAAAAGAAAAGTGGATAGATACACTAACCACTTTTGATTTATTTTAAAAGACATTTCATATCATATTAAAGGCAATTATTTACCACTCACTCGAATCTCTTTAAGTGTAGAGAAGAAGATTACAGCATATCCACATGATAACATTAAATGAAATGGTACCATTCCGAAATCACCGTAAATTGCTCTGATAACGGCAGTATAACCAAAAACAACCATTAATATTCCTTCTAGAATATTGATTATTGATAAACTCTTTTTATCGTATTTATTTCCTTTGAATTCGCTTTTCACTAAAACATTGAATTTAGGAGTTCTAACAAATGAACTTTTAATTCCCAAATAACCTTCAATAACTGCAACAGTATTACTCAAAGAAAGTCCCATCGAAACAACTAAGAATTGGAAAAAACGTCCAACAAAACGGATGAAAGATCCAAAAGTGTTCGCTGTTTTATCTCTGAATGCATGCCAGTAATAGAACATCAAGAATACAGTACTAATGATGAATAATCCCATGTACTGTAAGATATAATTCAAATCAGAGAAACTGTCTTTAATATGCAATACCGCTAAACTTAACATCGAAACGATTAATATAAACACGAAAACTGATGAATTGAAAAGGTGAGATAAACCATGAATTTTATCTGACATTTTAACACCTTTTGCCCTGATTAATGTTTTCCACATTTTAACAAAACATTCAGCTCCACCTTTCATCCAACGGTGTTGTTGACTTTTCAATGCAGACATTGTAATTGGTAATTCAGCTGGTGCGATTACATCCTCACAATATTTAAATTTCCATCCTTTTATTTGAGCTCGGTAACTTAAATCTAAATCTTCAGTCAACGTATCATGTTCCCAACCACCTGCATCTTCAATACATTTCTTTCTCCAAACTCCACCAGTTCCATTGAAGTTGATAAAGTG
>CANNKP010000164.1 GCA_947505255.1 Flavobacteriales bacterium | reverse complement strand
TTCTTCAGATGTTAAAACTGCATTTTTAGAACTCCAAAGTCAAGGGATGAAAGAAATCGTTCTAGATTTAAGAGGAAATGGCGGAGGATTGCTGATTGAAGCAGTTAAAATCGTTAATTTCTTTGTCAAGAAGGATGAAATTGTTGTTACTACGAAAGGAAGGGTTGCTGAAGAAAATCGCACGTACAAAACAATGGAAGCGCCTTTAGATTTAAACATCCCGCTGACAATATTAATGGACGAAGGCTCTGCATCGGCAAGTGAAATTGTTGCGGGAAGCATTCAAGACTTAGATAGAGGTGTTATTATTGGTTCAACTTCTTATGGGAAAGGACTAGTGCAAAGAACATATGATTTAAAATATGGGTCTAAGGTAAAATTGACTATTGCAAAATACTACACCCCTTCTGGAAGATGTGTTCAACGTTTAGAATATTATGAAAAGGAGGATGGCGTAAAACCGAAAGAAATTCCTGATTCATTAATTAAAATTTTTAAAACTAAGAATGGTCGTGATGTAATTGATGGCCGCGGAATTGAGCCAGATGTTGAAGTAATTTTGGATGATTTCAGTAGATTAACGGCTACCATCTATTCCAGTAATTTACTTTTCAATTATGCGACAAAATATCACTCAACACATGCTACAATTGCTGCTGCTGGTACTTTTTCTTTGACTGACCAAGAATATAATGATTTCAAAGCTTATGTTTTAAAAGAGGAGTTTACCTACTCTACTGCATCAGAAGAGATGTTGAAGAAAATGAAAGAAACAGCTGAAGAAGAAGGATATTACGAAGAATCGAAAGCCGAATATGATGCTTTATTAGCTAAAGTTGTACCATCAAAGGAACGTGATTTAGAAAAATTCAAGGATGAAATCAAGGTTATGCTTGAAAATGAGATCATTTCAAGATACTATTTTCAAAAGGGAAGAGCGATTGATTCCTTTAGAAATGATGAAAACATTGCCAAGGCGATAGAATTATTAAAAAATAAAACCCTTTACAATACTATTTTGGGAAAATAGGCGTTCTGAATTTACCCAAAAACAAAACTATTTATGCTCAACCGAGTTTTCGGTAAAAATTTCCATGATTATTTCCATTTATTTGGATTAAGCTTGTTGGCTGCTGGTTTGCCTTGGACAAAGATCTTATTATCGCTAGGAACCATATTTCTTTTTGCAAACATACTTCTAGAAGCTAATTTCAAGGACTATTTTTTAAAAGCAAAATCGAATAAAATTTTCTTACTCATTGCTTCTTTTTGGGCATTACATGTTATTGCATTAATTTGGACAAGTGATTATTCATATGCATTTAATGATTTAAGGATTAAACTTCCATTAATTGTAATTCCAATGGCTTTGGTTTTTAAGCCAATTGAATCTCAAAAAGCACTTAACCTATTATTGAGTCTATTTATAGTTACACTTATAGTTACCTCAATTTATAATTACGCATCCTATCAAAATTGGTTTGGCACACGAATTCATGACGATATTCGTTCACTTTCACTTTTTGGTTCCCACATTCGTTACGGAATATTAATTGCCATTGGTGCTGGAATATGTTTACATTATCTCACACAGCTTAAAACGACAAAAAAATGGTTGTTTTTACCCATTCTAATCTGGTTTATCTATTATACCTATTTCAGTCAAATTATTTCAGGTGTGCTTGCTCTAGTCATTGTATTATTAACCTTCATTGTTTATTTAGCTTACAAAAAATCAAAGAAATTTGGATTGATCACCATCGTGCTGTCAGCAACAATCTTATTAAGTCCGTTATTATTGTTAATCCCTTTCGTTCAAAAAAAACATACCATTAACACCCAATCTCTTCCCAAATTAACAGCGCAAGGAAATCCTTATAAACACACTTCCAATTCAACAACATATATTAATGGTAAACCTCCACTTTTATTTGTGTGTGAAGAAGAATTGAGATCGGAATGGAAGAAAACATCTACGATACCTTATGATAGTTTAGATAAGAAAGGGCAAGTTATTTCTTTCACTTTAGTAAGATATATGGCATCATTGAATCTCCGAAAAGACTCCGTTGATTTTCAGAAGATGAGTAAAACGGATATTGAAAATGTGGAAAATGGTATTGCCACGATTGAAGAAACAAAAACAGGATTATTTGCTCGAATTGATGGAATAAAATTTCAATTGTATCATTCAGGCAATCCAAATGGACATTCATTGCTGCAACGTCTACAATATTGGAAAACAGGGATTGAAATCATAAAAAAGAATTGGCTGTTCGGAGTTGGAACTGGCGATGTGCAACTTGCTTTTGACACTCAATATAGCATAGACAATTCAAAATTAAAGCCTGAAAACAGATTGCGTGCACATAATTCCTATATCACAAGTTGGGTTAGTTTTGGGATTTTAGGAATTGTGTCTTTTCTTTGGATGATTTTGAACTTTTCAATATACCATTGGAAAAAATGTAATTTTCTGCCGTTAATGTTCATCTTAGTAGCCGCAAGTACTTTTCTGTTAGAAGACACATTAGAAACACAAACTGGCGTTACCTTTTTTGCTTTTTTCTATGGTTTATTTATGACTGCCATTCCGAAGAAGGCTACTTAAGAAAAGCAACATTAATTTCCTTTCTTAAAGATACTTCCTACCTCTTTTCCAATTTTCTGAATAGCTTCAACGCCTTTAGTTATTGCACTCACATCAATATCTTCATAATTACCAAACATATTTTCGACAATACTTTGGGAAGGATAAATGATGATTGTGTCATTTTCAGGAAATGCTTTTTCTAATTTACTTGGGAAAGAATCAATTCCGGAAGCATATGAAATACCGCCATTTCGTGCGGAACAGAATATCAACAAATCAGAATCAGATTTCTTTTGATTGAGCAAGAAAAAATCATCTATTTCTTCTATTTCAATCGATTTTATTACGATTGCTATTTTATTTGCTTCACTTACTTTCTGCCACCTTTCATAAGTAGCTGCAGTAGCATATAATTCTAGCTTAATATTCAACTCTTTGCCAAGTCTAATTAGTCGTTCAACCCACAAGGCAAAACTACTTTCTAATTCAGCCATTGGTGGAGCAACTACAATAATTTTATTGTGAGAAACAAATGGTTTATCAAATTGACAAAAGAAGATTGTTTTGTCACAAACATCCAGTAAATGATCCCGGTCATCTCCTACAATTCGCTTTAATAAATTCGTTTTACGGTTATCGTTCAACACAACAATATCTGTAACCAATTCTTTAGAAACACGTGAAATTCCTGAAGATAAATTATGATCTATTGTTGCAATTGTATTTATTTTAGCTTCATGACCAGAGAAATGGCGAACAATTTCCTCCAATGATTTCCGTGATTTACGAATCATTCGCTCAGCATCTTCATTATTTGGATAAACGCTCACTACAGAAATTGGATTAATTACTTTGGGATCAGAAACCATCAATGCAAAATCTAGCAAAGATTCATTTCCTTTCAATTCATTCATATAAACCAATAAATGTTTGTTTCGCAAACGTGTTTCGGTCTGATCATCATCCCCTTTCTCAGCTAATTCAATTAACAATCTTTTTCCTGCATTTTCTGTCACAAAAGAAGCGACCATGCACGTAAATAAAATCAGTAAAACGGTTCCGTTGACAATATTAATATCCAATATTTTGTTTTGAAATCCAACCATGATAATCGCCAAAGTTGCTGCTGCATGAGAAGTACTTAATCCAAAGATGATTTGACGTTCGGTATTCGTCATTTTAAAAATCTTTTGTGTCAAGAAAGCCGCCAACCATTTACTGAAAATTGCGAACGTTGTTAATACACCTGCAATAATTAACGGCCAAGTCCCCGTAAAAAAGACTTTATAATCAACGACCATTCCAACAAAAATCAAAAAGAACGGGATAAACAGTGAACTTCCGATAAATTCCACTCGATTCATCAAGATTGAATTATGAGGGATCAAGCGATTTAATACCAAACCAGCGACAAAGGCACCAATAATGTGCTCTACACCTGCCACTTCCGCAAGAAAGGCCGAAAAAAATACAATTGATAAAACAAAAATATATTGAGAGGATTTTTCGCTATCCAACTTTCTAAAAAACCAACGTGCCACCTTTGGGATAAGGAAAAACATGATGATTGAAAAAATAGACAAAGAGGTTATCAAACGCAACCAAAATGCACCATCCAATTTCCCTTGCGCCGAACTCGTTATAACTGCAAGAATAATAAGTACAGCAGTATCTGTTAAAATTGTTCCGCCAATCGTAATAGCTACAGCCTTGTTTTTTGTCAATCCAAATTTCGACACAATTGGATAAGCAACTAACGTATGCGTTGCAAACATACTTGCTGTTAACCAACTTGCTGTTTGAGACAAACCTAAACCATAATAGCAAAGTGGAAAACCAAGCAAAATCGGAACAAAAAAGGTTAATCCACCAAAAGTGATACTTTTCTTGAGGTATTTTTTAAATTCATTCATGTCCAGTTCCAAACCAGCCATGAACATGATATACAATAATCCAATAGTTGAAAATAACTTAATTGAACCTTCCGCTTTCATGTGTTCTGGACCAATTAAACCAAATCCATGCGGGCCTATTATCACACCAGATATTATCAACCCAATAATTGCTGGAATTTTAATTTTTCTGAGAATAATTGGAGACAATAAGATAATAAACAACAACAACGAAAATACAAGGACTGGATTCTTTAAGGGTAGATGAAATGCTTCAAATAAATGCGCAAAAAAATAGTCCATACCACTTCTCTTTAATTGTTGTGGACAAAGATAGTTCTTTAGCTTCATGTTTTAATACACTATTAATATTTCTTAACGGAATATTAATCTTTCATAAAAAGTACCCAGTATTTGTTGTTTTTCTTCTGCAATTCAGCAGATAGAACTACATTTTGAATTGAAATTGAAGTTCTATAAAAAGTAATTAGTCTATCTTTGACGAAAATTACTCAAATGCGTTTTGAATTAACCAAAGAATTTCTTGAAATACTTCGCAAAAAAATAGCGGAGCAGGATGTTCTATGGATTAAAGAACAAGTTTTTGAGTTACACTTCGCAGACATAGCTGAAATCCTAGATAAGTTATCCAACGAAGAGGCAAAATACATTTATTTTCAGCTTGACGAAGAAGTTCAAGCGGATGTATTAATGGAATTAGAAGAAGATGTTAGAGATCGCTTTCTTGCCTCTCTTTCGTCAAAAGAAATTGCCGACCAACTTGAAAATTTAGATTCAGATGATGCTGCCGATATCCTTGGTGAACTTTCTGACAAACAAATTCAAGAAGTCATCTCTCAAATGGAGGATGATGAAGCCGCGGAAGATATCGTAGACTTATTAAATTACGATGAGGACACAGCTGGTGGATTAATGCAAAAAGAGTTCATTCAAGCAAAATTAAATTGGCCCGTAAATCGCTGTTTGGTCGAATTGCGCCGACAAGCAGAAGATGTTGAAAAAGTTTATACTATTTATGTAGTTGACGATTTCAATAAATTAGTGGGAGTTTTATCCTTAAAAAGACTCTTATTTGCTAGCCCAAAAACAAAAATAATTGACCTTTATTCTGATAAAAACATTATTTCTGTAAAAACAAGTGATGACAATGAAGAGGTTGCCAAAGTCATGGAGAAATATGATTTGGTTTCTGTTCCTGTTGTCGATTTACAAAATAAACTTGTAGGAAGAATTACACTTGATGATGTTGTAGATGTCATCAAAGAAGAGGCTGACAAAGATTTCCAATTAGCTTCTGGTATCTCTGAAAGAATTGAATCCAACTTTAGTGTTTGGAGAATGACACGTGCTCGAATTCCATGGTTATTAATTGCCATGTTGGGCGGAACACTTGGAGCACAGCTGATCTCAAGTTTTGAGGTTGGTATTTCAAAAGTTCCGGCATTGGCCTTTTTTATTCCGTTAATTACCGCA
>CANNKP010000163.1 GCA_947505255.1 Flavobacteriales bacterium | reverse complement strand
TGTTTGATGATCCGCCAAAATATCCATCTTTTCAATCAACACGATTTTTAAGTCTGGATATTTCAGTTGAAGTTTGTATAAAGTTGCCGCTCCAACAATTCCTCCACCAATAATTGCGATATCAAATGCCATAATTCTGAGATTTACATTAATTTGGCGTAAAATTAATCATTGCAAAGTTTGGAACAGCAAAAGAAAAGCATTTTATCTGAAAGACCTTTTTTTGAAAATTTAAATGGTCTACGTTTTTCTGGTGCGTTAATGGTTTTCATCTTCCATTGTTTTACGTTAAACAGAGATATTTGGGGAGATTTCACGAATAATAGCACCTTTAAAATCATCTACAAACTTGCTTCCAAAGGGCATCATGGAGTAGGATTATTTTTTGTATTGAGTGGCTTTTTAATAACATTTCTCTTACTCAATGAAATTTCGAAAAATGGAAGCATCAATGTAAAACATTTTTTCATGCGACGCATTTTGCGAATTTGGCCGCTTTATTTCCTTATAGTTCTCTTTGGTTTTTTCATTTTCCCACAATTACCTTATGGGCAGTCGACTAATCATTCCTTTTTGATGTATGGTAGTTTTCTATCAAACATTGATGAAATTGCTGTTGGATTAACAGATAGTTTGAATTTTCTTACTGTTACTTGGTCTGTCAGTATTGAGGAGCAATTCTATCTGAGTTGGATGTTTTTAATGGCCGTTTTGCCCTTCTTTCGCAAAGGGAAGTATTTTCAACTTTATTTTATTTTATTAATTACCGTTTCAATTGTTTTCCGCTTTTTGAATTTGGCAGATGAACGGACGCTCTACTTCTATACATTCTCTGTTATAAGTGATTTAGCAATTGGTGGACTATTAGCTTATCTGGTTCAAAAGTATTCCATACAAAGAATCTTAAAACCAATCAAAAAAATACACCTGTTATTAATTTACGCTGCTGGAATTTCCTTGATTATAGCGTCTAACGTAATTTTTAAAGGTGCGCTGGTTTCAATTGAAAAAGTAGTCATCGGATTATTTTTTGCATTTGTGATTTTAGAACAAGTATATTCTGATAACTCATTTTACAAAATAGATAAAATTCCTTATTTCTTTCAATCAGGAAAATTGACGTATGGCTTTTACATGTTTCATTGTGTTTTCATCTATTATTGGAGCATTTTCTTTGCTAATCATGGTTTCACGCAAACCATATGGCAATTCATACTTTATATTCTTGTTGTTTTTGTGAGCACATATGCAACAGCTTATTTAAGCATGAAGTATTTTGAAAAGCCGTTATTGGGTTTGAAAAGGTATTTTAGGTAATTGATGAAAGTCATCCGCGTATTTCAGCGAGATCAGCGGGAGAAAAAGTATCAAAAAAAGTTCCCGCAAAAAACGCAGATTAATCATATTGAATCAACTATTTGAATTCAATTTTTAATAACCTTTCGATTTGTTCATTGTCCCGTTTTATTAACCAAAAAAGGCCGACAATCGCCGACCTTTTCACACAAAAAGAATTTCTTATTGCTTAATCATATTTTTCGTGTAAACCTGTTCATTGGTAACAATTTTCACAATGTATTGTCCTTTCGGTAAATGTGATAAATCTAAATGTGCGTCAGCGAAAGTGCCTGTTGCATTCATTTTTTCGGAATGTACTTGTCTGCCCATTATGTCATAAATCATCAAGTCTGCATGGTTATCAACAAAGCCACTAACTTCAATTGTACATTGTCCAGTTGTTGGATTTGGGAAAATCATTACTTCATGATCCAAAACTTTTTCTTCAACCCCCACAGTGAATCCAACTGAGAAATCATATTGATGGTACCCTCCAAAATCTGCCGGGAAAAACTCAATATAACTTCCTCCCACTAGACGTAAACGCATCTGTCCTGTTGTTTCACCTTCTGTTTGTGCGGAATACCAAAAACCTAATCCATCGCTATCTGTATCTTCAATAATAATTGAATAACAACCTGGAGAAAGATCAAATGTGTCTTTGTATTGCGATGCATTTGTCAAATTACTTCTTGAAAAAATAATATTCCCACTTGCATCTTCTAATCGATAATTATTTTCAATTGCTTTGTTATTCGTAGTAAGCCAAACATAGAAAGGTCCATTAATTCCTTCAGGAGCATTGAAAGGTGTTTTGACGATATTATTATTCGCATATTCATCCAAGTTCGGTGTACCTTGAAGATCATATACCTGAGCACTAAATGTTTGCGCGCCACTATAATCTCTCCACCATCCTAAATCAGTAACTGGAATTTCTACTGTTTGTTTTTCTAAGAATGCTAAATTTCCTGTCCAATTGTATTCCAAATAGTCACCATAAGAAATCCAACAACGAATCTTACAACTTGTTAATGGCAATGCGCCTGTATTTTGAAGAACCACACGTGGATTAGAGCAACTTGGATTCCATTTTCTATAATACTCCCAACTATTCGGATTTAAAACATCAATCAAAGCAGCATCATTTTGGAAGTTTGGTGCAGAATAAGAGATCAAATCAATTGCAGCTATATAATTTCCACTAGCCTGACCTGGATCACTTGCTGGAACTGCATTAATTACATAATCCAAAGAAGTTGAAGTTCCTGGAGTCACAAATGGTGTTAATTCGAATTCATATTCTTTTACTATATCTCCAGGACACCAGCCTTCTCTATCGTATGGCCATGTTCCACCTTGTCCTATATTTGGATTATCACCACATTCTTCCCATATATTCCAATCGAATCGAGTAACACCATCTACATTGAATGAATGGTCATTTGGCACCCACTCGCAACAAGCGGCATTTCCAACTTGTCCATGTCCAGAAAAACGGGTTTTAATTTTAAACATTTCTGACGTGTCAGACAAAACGACATTCGTTGCAGCCATATCTGTATCATTCGCCAAATTAGCAAACGAATAACTTCTAAAATCACTCCAAATTGGTTCTCTTTTATGCACATCTCTTGGAGGAATCCCTTCAATGAACGCAAATTTCAAATCAATTAATTCTTGTGTATTATGCGCTGCTAAATCAACTGTATGTTTTAAATAATCTTGGTAGTCTGTAACATCATAAATCCAATAAAAACCATTTGGACCTAAATCAAATTGAATTCCATAAGGTGTAATATAACGAGCAATTTCAACATTTTTAAAGATTTCATAAGGTTGCTGATAATAGGTAATTGTAGAATTCGTTAATGTTGTCGAACCAATAAAAGGTGTTTGAGTAACAACATTTCCTAAATTATTATAAACAGTTTCATTCCCCCCAAGAATTCCTAAATCAGAACTAATGATATCAAAATAATTGTTCAAAGCTTGCTCTTCAAAAATCACTGTTGGTTCTTTTAAACGATTTTCAGGATGCTCTGTAACAACAACAGATCCCATCGCCATACCTTGTCCTAAACCAATAACAGGTCTCATAGTAGCTTGTTGAACTCCAGCATTTGGATATTCACCAAATTTAATCATCCCAAGTTCAGAAGGCATCAATAAATTGTCATTTTGAGACATGTCTTCGGCCCATAATTTATTATCGAAATCATAGAATGCAAGAAGATTTGACCAGTTAGGATGCGAAACATCTGGCTTAACAGTCATCCAAGATTGAATTGTTGTTTGATCTAACGCAACATTATACAATTGGAAATCATCAACCTTTCCTTTCCAATTAAATGCTTGATTCATGTTTGAACCTAGAACAAATCGATGTATGTTACCAATTGATAAGTTTTTATTTGTTCCAGAATGCCAAAGAATACCGTTCTTATAAACGAACATTTCGCCCGTACTTTGCTTTTTCACAAATGCCCAATGATTCCAGTTGTTATCAATTTCTGTAACTGTCATTAATTTTGATATTCGATCATATCCAGATCCTTCTCCAGCATCAAAGTACATGTTATTGTCACTCCATGGCATGTGAATGTTGATTACGCGATTACCAAGTGTGTCAAATGCTTCTAAAATTGACGTGTTTGTTCCAGCGGCACCATTTCCTTTTGACCAAAAAGTAAGTGTCATTTCATCACCCAAATCAAAATCTGACAATTCTAAAAGAGCATGATTTGCAGCATCAAATTCAATACATCCATTATTTGAATTGTAATTCAATGCTGTTTGTGAAGCAATTGTTTCACCATCAAATAAAAGTGAGTTAACCGCATCTTGCGAATTCTCAAAATAAAATTCTACAATAATATTATCTGTTCCATTCCATGCAAATGGTTGGTAAAATAACAATTCATTTTGACCTGTAACCAATTCAGATTGGCTGCCACTAGTCCAATGTGAGGCATTATAAACTTGAGTGAATCCAGAATTTTGGAATGAAGTTAGTGTAGTATTTGTGGTAGATTTCAAAGAAATTGACGGGTACTTTAATTCACCATTTACAGTTAAAGCATTCAAATACAAAGACAACGACTCAATATTTCCAGCAGAAACTCCAGCAGTTGCTAATTCTGCAGCAGATAAAAGCATTTGAAAGCGACCGCCATTATTTGTTACATCAAAAGGAAAAGCAGTTGTTCCGTTTGGTGAATTTAATATTGATGTTGAAGTCATTGCTCCTGAACGATTGCTTTCTTGTCTTACATATGTGTCACTATAAACTGCTGGAAATGGTGTGTAATTTACAGAAAGAGGCGACAACGTATTCGCTAAATACCTGTTTCCGTCAACTTGCACTGAATCAAATAATCCCGTATGTTCAATTACCTGTGTGTATGTCAAATAATCCCATTCGCCACAATTGTAGCTATCCCAAGTTGTCAAAGGACTGCATTTCAACTTGTAATACATTAAAACTTTTTCGAAGCGCATGGTATCCAATGTTGCAGGAAATTCAAAATTGGCTCTTCTAGAAGTAATTGAATCGAATGTAAAAGTTTGCACCCAAGTTGTATCTTGAGAAAAAGTGACACCACTAATTAATAGTGTAGTTGCGAATAATAATTGTTTGAACATCAGGATAGTATTTTGCAAGCAAATATAAGCCAAACATTATCTAATTAAAAATCTATCGATATAAAAAACAGCCTTAATATTGAAATGCTAAGAATTCGAAGTGTCAATATACCAATACACCTTTGAATCCTGCTTTATTCTGCTTGTCGTTAATATACATTTCATTCAAATCTTCAAATCTTCAAATCCAAGTATTCTTTTTCAAAAAATCATGCCTTAAGCAGTATTTCTATGCGAGACAAAAGCACTAATTCTGATTTATTCATTTGATTGAATGCCGAACCTACTTTTATACAAAGATCCAATATGAATTGTTTAATTTCCTTTGTAAAATCTTGATTCCGCTCCGAATAAATGGCTTGAAACTGTTCAAATGCTTTCTCTGAATCGAGGTGGTCTTCATCAAACGAAACTATTATCTTATCAACAAAATCAAGCGCTTGGACGCCAAAAGGATCTTCATTATCAGCTAGTAAAGTCCAATGCTCATTTATTAAATCATGTGCGATTTTTTTTTCTTCTTCTGCCACATGTTTATCTGCACTTGCGACAGCGTAAACGATATAACCAATTGCCTTTGCTACTTGTTCCATGTTTTGTTGGTCTCAATAATAGTTAAAAGATTCAATTTTAGTACATTTCAACAATCCGATTTTTTTTTAGCCACGGATTCACTGATTTATTTAAAAACAATCTGTGAATCTGTGGCAAAGATTATATTTATAAATTTAAGAATTCTGAGTCAATGTTTTTATTTTCAATTCATGAAGATAGGCACTAAATAGTAACTTTCCTCAAAAAGATCACTGTTTTTATAAATGAAATACAATTGTTCCCATGAAGATTCTCTGAATTCTTTATTCGCGGCTTTTAGGACTTCTAATTCTTCTTTTAACCACGGTTTTTCTGTGAGAATTTCCAATGCTTTTTCTTCAAAAACATAGGGCGAGAATCCTTCTTTTTGTTGCAAATAACTATCAAAAAAGTTCCAACGGAAATAACT
>CANNKP010000162.1 GCA_947505255.1 Flavobacteriales bacterium | reverse complement strand
TGATGGTACTGCCCTTTTGAGGGTGGGAGAGTAAGTCGACGCCGCTTTTTAAAAGCCCCAATCATTCATTTGATTGGGGCTTTTTCTTTTATAATTATATGCGCTGATGTTACGTGTGTCCGCCAGCTGGCGGATAGGAGAGTATCCCGATAGCTACCGGGACGACGCCGCTTTTTCTTTTTATAATAATTTGTTGTGAGAGTGCGTTTGTGCGGAATCGTAATGAATCTTGAATTCAAATATTAAATCCATAAATACTCTACACTTACTTATACATTCTTTTCATTCCCACCCATGAACGTTCAATAAAGTAAAACCCCGAGAAAAAGGTTTTAGAGAAATTATAATATAACTCAAACACATGCGCAAAATTGTGCGAACTATAGAATGCAAAAGTAAATTTGCTTCATCCATGGATTTTCATAACTTTGCTTATTAAAAGATTATCAATGAGAAGTTTAATTGTAGTACTATTTATTTTTTTATTTGGATACGTTAACGCACAGAATTGGCAGGCATTTACCGATTCAATTCCAACTCTTTCGTCTCCTCGTTCATCTGACCTTAATGGAGATGGTGTGATGGATATCATTATTGGTGGTGGAACTGATGGTGTTTTTAGTAATAATGGTATAATGGCTTTCAATGGGATCGACGGTTCATTGCTATGGAAAAGATCATCACGTAATGAAGTTTTTGGTAGTGCGATATTCAAAGATATTACTTCTGATGGAATAAATGATGTAATTATTGGAGGACGTGACGCTCAACTTTTGGCAATAAATGGAACAAATGGTGCTTTATTATGGGATTATTTTCCCTATGGTACCAATCCAGCAGATAGTGGATTATATAATTTTTATAATCCACAATTTATTCATGATGTTGACGGAGATACATATCCAGATATACTAGTTTCTAATGGTGGTGATCATGCGGCTCCTGCTTGGGATGTCGATAGACCTGCGGGACAATTAATGGTAGTAAGTGCACTTACAGGAAATCTTATTGTACAAGCTGTTGTGCCGGATAGCGCTGAAATTTATTGTTCTCCTATTGTAGCTGATATTCAAAATAATGGAAATAAATGGATATTATATGGAACAGGAGGAGAAAATTTTGGTGGACATTTTTATGCCGCTTTACTCAGTGACCTTTTACTCGGTGATTTAACAGGATCTATCATTTTAAGCAGTGATTTAAATAAAGGATTTGTGGCACCAGCAGCAATACATAAAAATAGCACTGGCGCTTATGATATTGTTATTCAGTCGTTTGATGGGGTAGTAACGAAAATAGCAGGTGCAACATGGACAGCGATTTGGACCTACCAGAAACCTGGAACAGAATCAAGTGCAGAACCAGTTATTGGGAATTTTACTGGTGATTTGACCCCTGATGTTTTATTGGTTTTATTTAAAGGAATAGCCCCTTCATACACAGATTATTACCAAGTAATGTTAGACGGTAGCGATGGTGCTGTAAGTTTTACTGATAGTTTAGGAGCTATTGATTTTGCATCAGCCAACGCAATAGATCTTGATAATGATGGACGTGATGAAGGAATTTACTCTATTACTTATTTTGAAGGCGGATGTTTTAAAAGTCGAATAGAGTCAATTGATTTTACCACCAACTCTATAAATACGATAGATCAGACTAGGACAGGTGTAACAATCGGATCAACACCACTTTTCACTGACTTGGATAATGATGGTTTAATAGATTTAGTCTATTCCGTTAAAAAAGATAGTTTAAACCCAATGGGTTGGAAAGGGATTTACGTTTATCGTCATGAATTGAGTTCTTTTATTCCAAATTCAGGCATTGCTTGGGGCAGTTATTTGGGGACTAACATGGATGGTGTGTATAATCTCGAATTGGTTGATTGTGGATTTGGGTCGGTTATTTCTAGTTTAAATACTGTGAACCCTACTTGTAACGGCTTCGCAAATGGAAATATTAGTCTTAGTTTGGTTGGAGCGTCGCCTTTTACCTATTTATGGTCAAATGGAAGCACTAGTTCAAGTATCCAAAATATACAAGCAGGTTCATATTGGGTTCAGGTTACAAATTCGATAGGATGTTATGAGTTGAGAACAATTACGTTGGTTGACCCATTTGTTATTTCTTTTGGAGGAATTTATTCTCCCACTTGTATTGGTGACACAAATGGTATGGCAACCTTAAATTCAACGGGTTGCTATTGTATGTTTTCAGGGTGTAATTTTCTTTGGGACAATGGTGTTACAACAAAACCTAATTCTTCATTACCTGAAGGCTGGAGTAGTGTTCTTATTACTCACGCAAATGGATGTGTCGTAGTCGATTCAGTTTTCGTACCGTCACCTCCGCCAGTCATTGATTCTGTATTATTTGAAAATATAGAATTGTGCTATGGAGATCTTTCAGGATCTGCAATTGTAAATTACAACCAAGCAAATCAGCCAATATCTTTTATCTGGTCAACGGGTGAAACCAATGATACAATAACAGGATTATCGGCAGGTGAACATTACGTTATTGCTCAGGATGGACGACCATGTATCGATTCAGTAGCATTTACAATTACACAACCGGACTCAATTGAATTCACTGCAATAACTTCTAACGTGAATTGCTATGATTTAAATGATGGAACAATTTCTTTTAATGGATTTGGAGGAACCGGAATACTCAACCATTTTTATAATGGTAACAGTACTCTAAATAATTTAGTGACAGGATTATCGCCTGATACATACGATTTATACATCCAAGATGAAAATGGATGTGTGAGCGTCAATCAAACAATTATTATAACACAGCCAGACATTTTAACATCTTCGATTTCAGGAAGTTCTGCTTCAGGAATGACAAGCCTTGATGGAGTGGCAGAAGTAGTAGTGAATGGTGGAACACTCCCTTATTTAATAACATGGAACGATCCAAATTCTCAAACTGGTGAAATGGCAACTTATCTTAATCCAGGATGGTATACAGCAACTGTAGCAGACAGCAATGGTTGTTCAGTTGTTGATTCTGTTTATTTGGGTGCTTTAGGAATAGAAAATATGTCGTTTGAAAATTTGATTTACTATCCTAATCCAACGAAAGATATAATTCAGTTTGGGAAAGACGTGATTGAAATTGAGATTTATGACCTGAAGGGATCGTTAGTGTCTTTCAATCATCTTGAGAATCATACTATGCACTTATCATTGGCATCTGGAGTTTATTCATTGGTTCTGAAGGGAAAGACTAGTGCTACAAGAGTCAAATTAATAGTTGTCGAATAAATAAAGTTTACTTTAACGACTTATAATTCTCTACCCAAACTGGATCTTGAATGTCAGATAAAATATTCCAAAAATTAGTGTCAAGAAAGAAATCTGCGTCGATGTTTCGAACGCAGTAATTATTGAATAAGTACATTTCTTGTTTTGGTGAAGGACGAAATAATTTGTTACTCCATCCTTCACCTAAATTGGAACTCCTGTTTTTTCTGCACTCGGAGCGAGAAATGAAACCACATATTTCAAAAAAAATAAATTCATTTTTCTCTTATAAAAATTACCTTTCACATTCATCTCATTCTTACGTATTAAGATTGCTAATATATTGAAACTCCAAAAAAATAGGGCTTCAATAACAATTAATAATGTTTTTTGAAAATTATTGAATATATCTTTAAACCAACTTTGAAATAGGTCACATCCGCATGCCATATTTCATTAGGACGATTAGTTTTGATCCCTAGATCGCCTTTCTTTTTTTGAAATTTCGGTTTGATTCTCCGAATTCACAAAAACTTGGCGTATTTGTGCCACATAGATGGAGAAGCATGCAAAATTCCAGTTCTTTTGGAATAATGCGCAAGTGATGAAATTGGCCAATGCACAAAAGTCGATTTTGTGTGAATTAGAATAAAAGGTAGCCAAATTCCCGTCTTGAACTATAATCGGAGGGAAGTAACGAGCGATAGTCGATCATCACTAAAAAAATCTCATTTTATCTGAACACCTCTTGAAGAAAATAAACCTGCTGATTGATTTTTACTTTTGTCTAAACTGAAAGAAAAAGTACTGCCAATACCAAATGTGCTTCGGACAGAAATTGTTTGACCGTGCGATTCAATAATATGCTTAACAATGGCTAACCCAAGACCGGAACCACCTTCATTTCTATTTCTACTTTTTTCAACTCGATAAAATCGTTCGAATAAACGAGGAATGTTTTGTTCTTCGATTCCTGGACCATCATCCGAAACTTCTATGGTAACAATATCATCCATTAAATATAAGCGGACGATGGTATTTCCACCTTCATTACCATATGAAATAGAATTACTTACTAAATTCATAATAACTTGAGAGATTTTGGCTTTATCTGCATTCACGAAAACACTGTTATAATCTTTGGCAAAAGATAACTTGATATTTTTGTTTTTAGCCTTTATCTCTAATGAATCAAAAACATCCTGTACCAATTCATGAATGTCGAAAGGACGAATTTCTAATTTTAAGCGATCGACTTCTAATTTGGTTATCTGATCTAAATCCTCGATGATGTTAACCATGCGATCTGTTGCCTTAGAAGCCCGTTCTAAAAATAAGCGGTTCACATTTTCATCCTCTAAACCCCCATCCAATAAGGTCAAAATATACCCTTGAATAGAAAAAATAGGTGTTTTCAGTTCATGAGCCAAATTACCTAGAAACTCACGTCGAAATGCTTCTTGTTCTTTTAATTTGGAAATTTCAACATTTCGTTCTTCAGTCCATTTTTGTGTTTCAATCTCTGCATTGGCAATAACGTCATCCGTAATTTTAAATTTAATGTCGTTTTCCTTGGTAATTTTTCCTTTTCTAATTGAGCGATAGAGTAATTTTAAACGGTCGTTAATGAAGTACTTTATAAAGAAATAGAATACTCCGAAAGAAATTAATCCTGTGGTAAAGGGTAACCCAATAAGTACCCAAAATGGAAAATTCATTACCTGTATATCGATAATGAATGTAATGATTAAAGTGAGCACAAAGATTATTGCACTACCTCCAATAAGTAAATGAATTGGTTTTAAATTTTTCACTTCTATTCGCTAAATGTATATCCGACTCCTTTTATAGTGCGAATATAATCATCTCCTAGTTTTTCCCGCAATTTTCGAATGTGAACATCAATTGTTCTTTCACCAACGATTGTTTCGTTGCCCCAAACAATTGTCAATATTTGATCTCTTGTATAAACTTTTCCTGGTCTACTTGCTAGTAATTCGAGCAATTCAAATTCCTTTTTTGGTAAAAGTAAATTAGCACCATTTGTTTTAACCATAAATTTTTCACGGTCAATTTGAATATGATTTGACTTTAATTCTGATTGTGCTTGTGTTTGAATAGGTTTCTCTAGTCTTCTTAACAGCGATTCTACCTTACTAATCAATAATCTTGGTCGAATTGGTTTCGTGATATAATCATCCGCTCCTGCTTCAAATCCTGCAATTTGAGAATAATCCTCTGCTCTAGATGTTAAAAAAGCAATGATTGGTTGTGTGATATTTAAATCTTTACGAATAATTTGACATGTCTCAATACCATCCATGACAGGCATCATAACATCTAATAGAATAAGAGAAGGACTTACTTGCTGTGCCATTCTAACTCCTTCTTCACCATTCGATGCTGTGAAAATTTTAAATCCTTCTTTTTTCAATGAATAAGATAAGAATTCTAAAATATCTGGTTCATCGTCAATTAATAATAAGGTATGTCCTTTTAGGTTTGTCATATAATTTCTTTATCCATAAAAAGGGCTATCTTAGAATAGATAGCCCTTTCTTATGTATGTGTTTAAATTATTTTTGAATAATCAATCTACGGTTAACGCTGTTGTTTTCTGTTTGAAGAACTACAGTATATAATCCATTGTTTAATTCAATTGTGTTTAACTCTATTGAGTTATTTCCTTGCTCTAATTGTACATTTTGAACAGTAATGATTTGACCTAACTGGTTGATGATTGTTACAGTCGCTTCATTAGCTGATTGATTCTCAAATTCTAATGT
>CANNKP010000161.1 GCA_947505255.1 Flavobacteriales bacterium | reverse complement strand
CAATTTCGAAATCTCCTTCAACGCGCATTGAGCCGTTACTGTTTATTGTTATTTTTGTTTTTGACATCGTTCGTTTTATTTTTTACCGAAAGTAAACAAAAGCATTTGTCTTTCAATTAAAAAAAATCAGCCACAGATTCACAGATTATACATTTTTGATTTTTTTTTCGCGTAAACCAAGTAAAATGCAAAATGGATGTGATAATATTGAATTATTTTCTGTTTTAACCAATATTAATCGTCATTACTAATAAATTAATCTGTGCATCTGTGGCAACAATCATATTAAAGACTCAAAAAAATAAATCCATTAATAGTGAAAAGTTTTGTGCTATTTTTGAGCTCACTAAAAAGTGATTAATAGTATTTCAAATGAGTGCAATCATAAAAGAAGATAAAACATTTCGGAATTTAGCACGACAAGGAAAAGTTACAGAACCGACAGAATTTGTGAATTGTAATTTTATTGATTGCGATTTATCAAATAGTTCTTTTTCGTCAAGTAAATTCATTGATTGTACCTTTACAAATTGTAACATGTCGCTCACTAAATTTTCGAATTGTCAATTAAACAATGCTTTATTCAAAGAATGTAAATTGGTTGGAATTAATTTCCATGAGTGTCTCGATTTCCTTTTTTCTGCTGACTTTGAAGGTTGTATTTTAGATTATTGTTCTTTTTTTCAGAAGAAAATGATTAAAACCAACTTTAAAAATTGTTCAATGAAGAACTGTGACTTTACAGAAGCTAATCTAATGAAATCTACTTTTGACAACGCGGACTTGCAGGAAACTGTTTTCTTTAAAACGAATCTTCGAGAAGTAAATTTTCTTAGTGCTTTTAACTATGGCATTGATCCTGAAATCAATCAAATGAAAAAAGCAAAATTCTCAATATCTGGAGTTCCTGGATTATTAAATAAATATGGAATTGAAATTCAATGATTTTTTTCATATATTTATTGAATGCCATTTAATCGATTAAACCATTCAATTCTCGGTGAAATCAGACCACGATTTTACTTGAAGTCAAATTGTGATCCTGAAATGATTGCCAAACACATTGATGAATGTGTTATAAAAGATAAAACGGTTTCTGCTGTTCGAACCAATTTATTGATTTTTCTTAAAACGCCAAGTTGGTTGCAGCATTATTGGTCTCCTGAAATGACTGTTCGAATTGAAAAAGGTGAATTCGCTGAGTACACAACAGTTTGTTGTTTGATTGGCCCCAGACAAGCAGTTTGGGCAATGTTTGCGCTTATTTATTCTGCTATATTATTGATTACAGTTTTTGGAGGAATGTTTGGATTAGTGCAATATCAAACGTCTGGTTCAAGCCCATATATTTGGTTGATTCCAATTGGAATAATTGCCTTTTCTACTGTTTTTATTTCATCGAAAATTGGACAAAAGAAAGGCCGTGATCAAATGTTGCATTTAGTGAGTTTTCTCTATCACAGTTTAAAGGAAATTGGTGATGTTGAACGAATTGAACGACGATAGTTCATTGCCATAGAAACTATGTGACTTATGTGTCTATGTGGTAAAAAAAAAAACTGTTAAAGAAAGGAGCTAATTATAGATCTAATCTAACAAGCTCAACAAATCTTCCTTCGACAAGGATTTAGCCGCTTGGCCATCTACTTTAATCAAATCGTCAATCAATTCTTTTTTACTAGCTTGTAAAAGCATAATTTTCTCTTCAATCGTATCTGGACAAATAAGACGAATAGCCATGACATTTTTCTTTTGTCCAATTCGGTAGCACCTATCTATTGCTTGGTTTTCCACTGCTGGATTCCACCAAGGATCGACAATAAAGACATAATCAGCTTCAGTTAAAT
The DNA here is from genome assembly GCA_947505255.1 of Flavobacteriales bacterium. Classification (GTDB taxonomy): domain Bacteria; phylum Bacteroidota; class Bacteroidia; order Flavobacteriales_D; family Crocinitomicaceae; genus M0103. Next base: position 4,216 of record CANNKP010000161.1, on the reverse strand, counting down.
TCAATCCTGTTCCTCCTGCTTTCATACTAATTAGAAAAACACGCGTTTCTTCATCTTCCTGAAATTTTTGAACGCGTCCTGCCCTATCTTTCGTTTTTCCTGTCAGGTATTCATATTTAATTTCACGCTCTTCCAGTTGGTTCTTGATCAGATCAAGCATAGTGACAAATTGTGAAAAAACCAATATTTTATGTTGGCCTGACTTCATTTCAATCTGCTCTATCAACTCATCCATTTTAGCGGATTCATTACCATAATATTCTTGATCACTCAATAAGGCAGGTGAATTGCAGATTTGTCTCAATTTTGTTAAACCTGCTAAAATATGCATGTTTTTATTTAACAAATCCTCTTTGTCATTTCCTTGCAAATACAATTTGAATTCATTTTTATACGAATCGTAGACTTTGCGTTGTTCTTTACCCATTTCACAGAAAATAACCATTTCAGTTTTCTCAGGCAATTCTGAAGCAACTTGTTTTTTTGTTCTTCTAAGTAAAAATGGATTTAATTTTTGTTGTAATTCTTGCGCCCTTGATAAGTCCTTGAATTTATCTATTGGAATGGAATAATTATCTCTGAAACGTAGTTGATTTCCTAGTAAACCTGGATTAACAAACGAAAATTGAGCATACAAATCAAATGTATTATTTTCTATTGGCGTTCCAGTTAAAACGATTCTATTTCTAGCTTGCAATAAACGAACTGATTTATATCTTTTGGATTCAGGATTTTTTACTGCTTGTGATTCATCCAGAAATACATAATCGAAATGGAAATTTTTCAGGAATGAAATATCACTTAATAAAGTTCCATAAGTTGTGAAAATGATGTCATATTTATTCAACCCTTCATGATCCTTTTGTCGGTCAACCCCATAAATAGTATGGTATTTCAAAGAAGGCGCAAATTTCTCTAACTCTGCTCTCCAATTAAAAAGAAGTGATGTCGGCAGTACAATTAAATGTGTCTTAAGTCCATTTCTTTCTTTTAGAGATAATATAAAAGCTATTATTTGAACAGTTTTCCCAAGCCCCATATCGTCAGCAAGACAGCCTCCAAAATTAAACTCATCTAAAAAATGAAGCCAATTTAAGCCATGTTTTTGATAATCTCTTAATTCAGCTTTTAACTTTTTTGGTATCTCAACTTGTTCTATATGATTAAAAGCATCCATCCTTTTGCGGTAGAATGCTATTTCATTAACAACATCTTGGGATAAAACTTCAGATTCAAATAAATCGTCTATTACTGAAAAATGTGCTTTTGCTGTTCGAATTTGGTTTTCATGAACTTCTCCTGTTCTGAAGAATTTCGAGAATTTATCAATCCATTCTTGAGGCATCATCCCCAACTTCCCATCTCCTAATTTAACAAAACGAGATTCATTGTGAATTGACCGCTGAATATCTCTTAATCGCACATCTTGATTTCCAAAAGAAACCTTAACTTCAGTGTCAAACCAATCTATACCACTTGAAACCTGAATCGAAACGCTCATTTTTGACGAGCTTAAATTATTATCTTTCAAATCATTAAACCCTAGTACTTCAATCCCTTCTTCTTTCCAATTCTCAAAAACATTTAAGAACCAACCTTCATTTAAGAAATGTTTTTTATGCAAATAAAAATAATCAAAACCTTCTTGCTCCTCAAAACTAGGGTGTTGACGCTGAATTGTTAATAATAAATTTATCTCAGAAGACTCATTTCTCTGAACTTCAAATGGTTCTCCTAAAACATCTAAAGCGTAAATACGTTTTTTACTTCTTACAGGAACTTCAATTGATCCATACTTCATAGCAGGAGTCAACAAAACATAATCTTCCGACTCTGATAAATATAGGATTTGTTTCAATTCATCATCAAAACCTTGTTCAACCAATTGTTGTGCGCTTGCTGGCTTTAAAAAAGTATATTCAATACTGATTTTTGATTCTAAGTTAGCGAGAACAATCGCCCGGAACTCTTCAAATTTAGATTGATGAATTAGTAACTTATTCGTATGTTTTTTAAAGTAATTTATGACACGGATTACATCTAAATCGGGTACAAATAATAATTCATTGTCTAATTTCAAAAAGTACTTAAATAATAATTTAAATTTTGAATAAGAAACTAATGATCCATCTATAAAGGCTTTGGGAGTAATTTCATAAAAATGATCCTTCTGAACAACCTTTAAATGTAAGTCAATTTCAACTTTTCTAAGCTTAACTGGAACAATTGAGCTTGAAGTAATATTATCAGATAATTTTGAATTTAAGTAAAATACATCATAATGCATTGGATTCTTAACAATTGCTCTTAAACTCGTTAATTCTTGTTCTTCTTTTTGCTTAACAGAATATCTATAATCCAAACTTTGAAATTGATTCAAACCCAAATAGAATTTCATTTCCTCTGGGTCTTCGCTTTGAAAAAGAAAGTTTTTGGCATCCAAAGGTCGAATAGGATTTTTTATTTTCCCTTCCTTTGTTGTGTTTGACGCCATTAAATTGATAAAAAACTCGTCGCCATATTGTTCTTCTCCAATTACGACAAATGTTAAACTTGTTGCTGTGCTCTTTGCTTTAAGCTCATCAGGTACAGTAGAAACAACGAATAGTTCTTTTTCCAGTTTAAGCTTACTTGAGTCTCCTAAAGAAACCAAACCTTTTAAAATTGGTTTTACTACAAGTGTATTTTGATCTAATTTAAGTGTGAAAAAATCATCTAAATTGGTTTCATTTTCTAATCCAAATTCAATCGATTTTTTTTGCAAATAGCTTAAGCGATACTCAGCATCAAAGAAAACGCGAATAGTTGCATCATCTTTAAGTAAAAACATGACTTGCTCTTGGTGTTCACATAAAACATTCTTTGGATTTGTGCAGTTACATTCTAAGGTTAAATCATCATTATGATAGGTTATAGTTACACTTTCTCTGTCGTAATATGTTTTTGAGATTAATATTTCGGCCGTTCCGTATTCAATTTTCTGAATATAATGTGCTCTAAAACTAGTTGAAGAAACACTTGACAGATACTTGAATATAAATGTGTTAGTTAATTCTTTAAATGAAAAATTATGAAAGGTAAAAAGTGATCGATGAGCAGAAGTTCCATCTTCTAATAAAATCGTTTGACCATTAAATTCAGCTGGATTACTATAAAGTAAATCATCTGCTTCTTTCAAAACTGCAACAATATGTTCACAGATTACAGTAACATGCGTTGGACAAGAGCAATAGGCGGAATGTATTTTTCCGTCATGTAACACAATGTTTACTTTATAATGGTTTACTCCGACGACATTCGCTGTAATCCCAAGTTTACCGATTACAAGACCTTCAATTTCTACATCCCAAGAACTATTCCTAGCGCTTAAAGAAGCATTCGTTTCAATATAATTTCGGAACAATTCGTTTTTAAACATCTTCTATTCGTGTACATTTTTGACAATTTGCAAAAGTACAAAGTCCGCGAAGATAAAAGACTATTTATCTAATCTTTTAGTAATCCAATTTTATGATTGATTTTTGCTAGCCTAAATTTACGGAAGTTTATAATTTCATATCTTAAAATAAGTTTCTTAACTTAGTTCATATGAATAATCTACTTTTTTCAGAAACCCAAAAATTCAAACAATGGTGGATTTGGTTAATCTTAATTGGAATCAATGGAACTATTCTATTTGGAATTATTCAACAATTATTTCTTGGCCAACAATTCGGCAACCAACCGATGAGTGATATTGGATTAATTATAACAGGAATTTTCATGCTATTACTTTCATTATTATTTTTTCTTTTTAGGTTAGAAACACACATTAAAAATGATGGTATTTACGTGCGTTTTTTTCCTTTACACAAATCATTTCGTTTTTATTCATGGGATACAATTTCCAGTTTTTATGTTCGTCAGTACAGTCCAATTAGTGAATATGGCGGTTGGGGGATTCGTGGATTTGGAAAAAATAGAGCATTTAATGTTTCTGGAAACAAAGGTCTTCAGATCGAATTCAAGAATGGGAAAAAGTTGCTTATTGGCACTGATAACTTTGAGGAATTGAAGAGAACTATTTTGAAAATTCAAGCGTTAAAACAAATAATGTAGCTATTAAAAACTATGAAATTTCATGTAATATGATTAAGAACCAAGCCGTAGCAGCTATAATACAGCATAAAAACAGGATATTGTGTGTTCAACGTGGTGTTGGTCAATATCCTTATAT
>CANNKP010000160.1 GCA_947505255.1 Flavobacteriales bacterium | reverse complement strand
GGACAAAGCCCATTAGAAAACCAATCATAACCAAGACCTTCAATTTTAAATTTAATAGGATTTACAATCCATTTATTCGTTGAACCATCACGTATACCCCATGACTGTTCTGTTTTAATTAGCATGTAATTTTCATCAACGTAATCCACAGATTGAGATAGTAGATTATTTCCAATTATTAGAAATAAAGATAAGATTTGAAAGGTTTTCATATAATTATTTTTAAGGCAACAGTAGGGTCTGCAGACGGAATCAAACTTAAATATATTTTTTATTTGAATTTCAACATATTTCTAATCGTAGTATTGAGCATATAATCGTTGGGAAATAATAATTAATCGATAACTAGTATTTCAAGAATAAAAGAATCATTAGTATCAATTTTGGTTAATTCATTCAAAGCATAATCAAGTTTCAGGAGTTGTTCAATATAAAATGATTATTGATTTTTAAAAACATAATACTATTTTAATAAGGTAAAGAATTAACAATCAATAAGTTCTTCTACCCTTTCCTTCGCACATTGGACAAGTCCGTCCATCTGGTCCTCCGAAAATATCTTTGGCAGTATTTTTTTCAATTCCTGTTCCTTGACAAAGACTGCAATAGCTTGGGTCGCTTATTTGCTCCATTGCATCAACCATATTAGTTCTGTCATTATCATAATTTTCTTCAGAGGGAGATTCATCATTGACTTCAGAAGAATAATCAACAGAATCGTTATTTTCATGATTCGATTCATCTGCTTCCGTTGGAGGTACTTCCCAAACAAAAGTTTTTCCATCTGAAATAACATTGACTGGGTACGAAAAATCTTCGCCATTTTCCAATGTTTCTAAAACACCAACATATTCATTTCCATTAACATGCGTAAGTGTAAATGAAACAATCTCCATTCCACCTCCTTCAGATGCTATTTTGTCCTCGATACTCTTTAGGACGTCATTTCTTAATTGTTCAATTCCTCTCGAGCTGCAAGAGGAGATAACAACAATCAAGATTAAAAACAAGAATTTCAATTTTTCCATGTTAATTAAAGTTTAAACCACAATTTGGACATTCAGAAAGTGGATTGTTTGTATTCAGTTCAGAGATATCAAAATTGCAAGCAGGGCATTGATTTTCAACCTGCACAGTTTCAGTGATAACTGTTCCAGCTTTTTTCTTCAAGTATTCAAGGAATTCGTCATTTTCTATTTTATCTGAGACAGAAACTCTTTTCTTATCTAGCAAGGTAGTGACCGAATATTTGAGGTTCTTTCCAGCAAGGTAGATGTTTGAAAAAATTATGATAAAAACTATAAATTGTATAACTAATGAAATCAGAAATATATCCTCTTTATAGGATTCTTTTTTAAGAAGAATAATTACAGCAACCAAACTATATACACTTAAGAAAATAAGCGCATAAAAGATGTTAAGCAAGTTTTGCCCAGCTATACTTATTCTTGCCGTATCTGATTGAATATTTGAGTTCATCACTTTATATTTCTCAGTTTGGAATTCATCCTCAGTCAAAACACCTTTTTCTTTGAGTTCATTTAATGCTTTCAATTTTTCAATTTGTTCAATTTTCATGTTTTATTTTTAATTAATGGCTCGCTCCTTCTCTAAATTCGCCCGATTTGTTTTAAATATTCATTGGTATATCGGTCAGTCCCAAAACATCTTCACTTTACATTGAAAAAGTATTCTCAAACACTAATTTAACGGCCAAATAGAGGGCTTAATTATACTATTGGTATTTGAATTTAAAAGTAATTGACCATCACTAAATTTATAGGACTCTTCAAATGTAATAGATGGACAGCAACAAGGGTCATCATTGTGATAAAAAGATTCCACTGCAATTATATTTCCATTAATTATTTTATTTGGTGTACCTATACTGTGGTGATTCGGAGCGCATCTTCCTTCTCCCCAATCAAAAATTAAATAATTTTTCGCAAATCCCATTTCGTCTGAAAAAACTAAGCACCAACCTAATCCAATTTGAGCTCCTTCTTCTTTTCCTTCAATTCCGTAATATATTAATAAATCATTTTTACCATCTAAATTTATATCTCCCACTAAATGATTTGAATAATAAATTTGACAATTTTCATTATAAACCTTATTTAGTTCATTTTTAATGAAATTTTCAGAAAAATCTGAATTAAATTTTAGCAATGTATTTGTTAAAAGTTTTTTGTACTCCTTTGAGGACGATTCTTCTTGCGTCGATTTTGAGCTTGAACTATCGTCACTGCAACTGAATAACAAAAAAAATGTTATTGTCAAAATTGTAATTATTCTCATTTTACTTTTTTTATATTAAGTGCCTTTTTAAATGTATTCTGCAGTCTTATATCACTTCATAATCATCCTGAGATAAGCTGTTACTTTAAATTTATGCAGACAAAGTGTATCGCATATCTCTTCTTATTTTATATCTATAACATTGAAAATTGATGGGCACTCAATCGGTGATTTAGCCAATTTTCACTCTTTCCCATTCTCATATTTTTTTGCGATAATTTCACTTAAATTAATTTTAATTAATCAATAGAAATTATTCTTTTTTCTTATCGGTTATAATGGGCATTAAACGTTAGAAAAATAGGCTTTTTCGTAAAGCATTATTTCAATTTCTACAGTAAAAGTATCTTCCAAATCTATTATCGATAATTTGTTCATTGGATGAACTAGCTTCAGACGTTGTTCAATTGAATCTATTCCGAAAGATTTGTGGCGGCCAAAAGTCGAAGAATCACTGTTTTTTTTGTTTGAAATAGTAATATACAATTTAGATTGTGTATCTCTTCTAACTTTTAAATGAATAATTTGAGTGAATTGAGATTCACTATTAAATCCATGAATAAATGCGTTTTCGATTAATGGTTGCAGAATCATTGGAGGTATTTCAATTCTATTTAATGAGTCCATTATTTCTTTTTCTAAAACAATTTGGCTGTTGAATCTCATTTGTTCAATGCTAATATACCGTTCAAGAAATTCAATTTCCTCCGTTAAACTTATCCTACTCAATGATGAATATTCGATAGTTTGCCGCATCAATTTAGCAAATTCTGAAAGGTAGAGAAGTGCATTATCAGTATCAGTATCAATAATGTAGTTTTGTATAGAATTCAGAGCATTGAACATAAAGTGAGGATTCATTTTTGCTTGAATGGCTTGTAATTTCATTTGGATGACTTCCTTTTCTAATTCTTGTTGCTTGATTAGCCTCTGGTCCATTGCCAATTTTCTACGGTAATAAATAATAACCACGAATAAAGAAATGATTGAAAAAAGGAGAATCCAAAAATACCATTTCTCCCAAAACGCTTTTTCCTTAACAAAGGAAGTGGTTGCAACAATATACCACTTGTTTGTAAAGGAATTGAATGTTAATAATTTAATCGTATAACTTCCCGTTGATAAATTCATCAGATAAATTTTATCCTCTGTTATTGGAATGGTATCTTGACTATTAATTTGGTAGAAATAACTGTAATCTTTGGCGTGTTGAATCGCATTAATATTAAGCCCCAATACAAAACTGTTTTGATTAGATGGTATTTTTGACTTGGCTTTTGTGAAATTAACTTTTGGCAGATTGATTTGATAATTGAAAATAAGTTTTAATGGTATTTTTACATATGATTCTTTGTAGGCAACTTCAAGATTATTTGCTAAAATAAAACAGTTGATGATTTCGCTTTCAGCTAATAAATTATGCTGATTTAATATTCGATAATGATTGCGGTTAGCAACATATATTCCATTGTCAAAATGTAACATCCAGAAGTCATTCACCATGGAAACCTTGTAAATACTTTTAACGGTTATTGGAAGGTTTATTTTTTGAAGATTAACTCCTTGTTCAGTTATTGAACCTTTGAAAACTTCATCTTTTGAATTTACAAGGATAATTTCATTTTTCCAGGCTTGTGCTGATTTTATATGACCAATAGTTTGATTTATTTTAAGTCGATGAAATTTTATTCCATCACGATACACAAATAATCCTTTCTCGGCTGTCCATATAATGGTGCTATCGCCTAATTGTTGAAAGCATGCTATGTCAGAAGGGATATTTGGTTTTATTTGGATGATTTTTCTGGTGCGATTAGACGATAGTAAATTTTCGAAAATAATGAATTCCTTATATGGTTTTTGGAAAATGAGGGTCGAGTTATTTAAATGAAACTTGTCAATGACCAAAGGGAAAATTCGTTTTAACGTGAAATCACTTGATAAGATAAAAAGTCCAATTGTTGATGAAACATAAATGTTGTTTTGATAACAAACAATGTTGTTAATTCGATGATTTAGAAGTATCAAATCTTTAATTGACGAAATATCTGTTAACTTGTTTTCAATTAAGTTCTTTTGTTGAAACCAATTTTTTAAGTTTTGGTCATTCAACGAAAACATTGATTTTCCATCTTTATTGAAGATAGAATGTTCATCAAAATAGTAGGGCGCTTTATTAAGTTCAAATCGACCTTTAATAGCTTTGAGCTCCAGATGAGCGACATCAGCCGCTTGACAATCAATAATATAAATTCCTTTATCTAATGTCCCTACAATCAACTGATTGGTTTTAAGCCATTTTACCGACCATATATTTTCTGAATCAATCTTTAACTCTTTACCAATGTCAATTAACGAATCATTTTGCAATTTCAACAAACCACCACCTGGCTGTGTAACATTCCAACTTGCCAAATACAAATCTTTTGTTTTATCCGAAAACGTATAATCCCAAACAACATTGCCATTAATAAGATTTCCATTTTCGGAGAGCATTTCATTTTGCTGATAAATACCAATAGTGCAGCAATAGAGAAACTTATTTGAGTAAGGAATAATTTTAAAGGCTGTTTCACTTTGACCTACCTTAGTGAGTTTTGCTTCACCCGAAGCGTCAATATCAACTTTGAAAACACCCCGATGTCTAGTTACAGCAAGAATTTCATTCTTTTCCTCTAAAAATTGCATCACTTGAAAGTCAAAGGTTGAAATATCAGAGGGTATTATTTCACTGATTTTTTTTGTTGAACAATTTAATAGAAAAAGTCCATTTTCTGTGCCTATAAACAAGAATCCATGTTTGAAATAGATTGTACGAATTTTCACATTTTTCAGGCCTTGTTTAATTCCATATCTGGTAAATTTCCCTTCTTTAATGTATGTTAAGCCATCATCGTAACTTGCAATCCATTTTCCACCTTCATCATCGCTTGTAATCGACCAAACGAAATTGCCAATTAAACCATCTTTAATTGTAATTGATTTAAAAGATGTTCCGTTGAATATCGAAACTCCGCCATCAGTCCCTATCCATAATTCTCCATTTTTATCTTCGAAAAAGCACCGAACAGCATTATTTGCCAAACCGTCTTTAACATTGAAGTTCTTTGCAGGAGTAGAAGCATTGCTAAAAAAAGCAATGAACATTACTAGGAAAAGCAATAAGTTATTTCCTAGAAATCGCATGGATAAATGCTTCTTTTTTTCGAACCGAAACAGGAATTTCTATTCCTTGTGTTAAAGTGATTTGTTTATTTAAATCGTTATAATGAGTAGCATAATTTAAATTAATAAAATAGCTTTTGTGGCAGCGAAAAAATAAGTTTTCAGGTAATATATCCTCAAAATATTTAAGTGGTTTGCTAACTGTTATTTTTGAATTATTTGATAATATCACATCAGAATAACTTCCGCTAGCTTCACAATAGATAATATCTGACAAATGAACCAGTCTCATACCACCTTTGGTAGGAAATGCGATTTTACTAAATTCATTATTTAAAGGACTTAATTTGGTGTTCAATAAATTGAGTTTATCAAGTAAATCATCTTTGATTTTTATTTGCTCAATTTTTTTAAAAACATCTAGTAAGTCAATATAGTTTATTGGTTTTAGGATATAATCAAATGCTGATTCTTTGATGGCTTCGAGTGCATATTCTTTATGTGCGGTAGTAAATACAACTTTAAAGTTTCTGTTTCCTAATTGTTTAAGCAAATCGAACCCATTTTCTTTTCCCAGTTGAATGTCCAAAAAAACCAAATCAAAATTTTCT
>CANNKP010000159.1 GCA_947505255.1 Flavobacteriales bacterium | reverse complement strand
TTCTTGGATTATAATTGTTAATACTAGGGAGAAGTCAATGATAAAACGGAAATAATGCACAACTGCTAACAGCACCTACCCAAAAGTGGCGAGTTCGTCCTTCGTAAGACAGTTTATCGTATATTTGAAATGCAGTTTTCCGTTTGAAGTTCAGTGGTAAAATCGCCACCTTCGGGTAGCTGCAAACCGTTATGTCCAATGTTGGGGATGAACGAAAAAAAATTTACGGATATTAATTTCAAATCGGCTTATTCTCCAGACATGCTCACGTTAGCACTAAAAATCCAACCCCAAAAACGATAACGAAATATAAAAAAGTGTAGCTCACAATCTAAGTCTGAATAAATTGGAAATAATTCATCATACTAAAAGAGAATGGCGCCAAGACTATCTTCTTTTCAAATCTTTCTTATTTTAAAAAAAACAGTTTAGCTTTGGAATATAATTATACTTTTTAGCCAATCGTTTGTTGATTAATTAATGACATTTTGCCATTTTAACAGTATAATTGCTAGAATTAAATGAAAAAGATTGGAATAATTGGTGGTGGTTTTGCAGGCACAATGACGGCTATTCAACTCATTGAAAAGGTTGCGACACCGTGTGAAATAATTTTGATTAATAAAACAGCAACTTTAAACAAAGGTCTTGCATACTCTCCTTATTCTGATAGACATTTATTGAATGTCATCACAAGTAAAATGAGTGCTTTTCCAGACAAACCATCCCACTTTTTGGATTGGGTGATGTCCCAAAAAAGGTTTAAAGAGAAAGATCCAAAGCGTGTAGCAAATTCATTTTTACCAAGACAACTTTATGGTGACTATTTACAGGATATATGGGAAGCAGCAATAAATTTGGCAGCAACAAAACAGCTAAAATTAACTGTAATAGAAGGTTTTGTAATAGACATTGAAGTTTCAGAAAACATTATTTCAATCTTGCTTGAAAATGAATTAAAATTGGATGTAAATTATTGCCTCATCGCCACAGGTAATCACAACCCACGAAATCCAACAATTAAAAACATGGATTTTTACAAAAGTCCCAACTATTTTCAGAATCCATGGCTCGTAGAATCGGTAACAAATACAAAGGAAAATTTACCTGTTTTAATTATTGGGAACGGATTAACAATGGTTGATACTGTTTTTGGATTATTGGAAAATGGCTTTAAGGGTGAAATATATTCTATTTCGCCAAACGGGTTGAATATCCTGCCACATGGTGAAAATGTCCAAGCTTATTCCAAGCTAGTCGATGAATTAGATGCTGATTTAAGTTTATATGAATTATTAAAACTCGTCAGTAAACACATTAAACTGGCGAAAAATTTTGGCATATCTGCGGAACCAATAATCGACTCATTGCGACCACTCACTCAAAAAATATGGAAAGCACTTTCTGAAAAGGAAAAAACACTTTTTATGTCACGTCTTCGCCATTTATGGGGCATGGCTCGGCACCGAATTCCATTATCTTCACATAACAAAATTCATCAATTAAGAATGCAGGGGGAACTGCATATCAATTCAGGAAAACTTATTGACTTCATTGAAAATAATGACTTTATAAATGTTGAATATTTCGATAAAAATCTCAGAACATTAAAAACGTTAAAAGTATCTCGTATCATCAATTGCACAGGTCCAGAAACAGATTTAATGCAACTAGAAACGAGTTTTTTGAAAAACTGTTTATTAAATGGGATTTTAGTGCAAGACCATTTGAAACTTGGAATAAAAACCGATACAACGACTTTTCAACTTTTAAATTCGGAAGGTAAAAACCATTCAAATCTATTTACACTTGGGTCAAACCTAAAAGGAGAACTGTGGGAAAGTACCGCCGTGAATGAACTGAGAGTTCAAGCTGAAAAATTGGCTGAAAACATCCTGAAAATGCATGATCATCTCTATCCGAGTCATTGAAATCAGCTGATTAGCATAATCATGAATATCAGGTATTTATTTTTGATTGCGATGGTTCAACTTCTTTTAACTATTAGCAGTAACGTGAACATTTTTTAAAAAAATAAAATTATAAAAATCCTATATAAATAAAAGGTTTCAGCGTTTTCAAAAAAAAAAATTACAAATAAATTTAATTCAATATGAACTTATTTGAACTTATTTTGTTTAATCTTTTAAACTAATTATTAAACAAAATAATATGAAACGAAATTTTTTACCTTTAAATTTAAATAAAGCATCAATTTCTTTATCGATGCTTTTATTAACATTTGGGCTTTCTGCTCAAACGAATGTTTTTGACGACGTCATTGCAACTAGCCCTAACCATACTTATTTGGAAGCGGCATTAATTCAAGAAGGTTTAGATGTAGCATTGCAAAACGGTGCAACATTGACAGTTTTTGCACCGGACGACAATGCTTTTACAGCACTTGCGACTGCATTAGGAACAGACATACAGGGATTATTAGCTTTGCCAAATTTGGCTGACATTTTAACTTACCATGTTTTAGGAAGCACTGTATTGTCAGCAGCTGTGACAAATGGCGCAATAGTACAACCCTTAAGTTTGACGAATACGTTGAAATTAACGCGAACTTCTGGAGGTAACGTATTTGTAAATCAAGCACAAGTTATGGCGCCGGATTTAATTGCTACTAACGGTGTTGTTCATTCTATGAATGGTGTATTATTGCCAGTTGAAACAGTAGTAGATATTGCTATCGACAATGGTTTCTCTACTTTGACTACAGCAGTGGTAACAGCTGAATTATTACCAGCATTAACAAACCCTTTAGCAACATTAACGGTTTTTGCTCCAACTAATGCCGCTTTTGATAATCTTGCAACTGCTTTGGGAACAAATTTAGCTGGACTTTTGGCTTTACCAAATCTTGCTGATGTTTTGACTTATCATGTTTTAGGTTCAACCGTTCCTTCTTCAGGAATTACAAACGGTGCAATTGTTCAACCGTTGAGCGCTACTAATACATTAAAGTTAACATTGACTTCTACTGGTTCTGTTTATGTAAACCAAGCACAAGTTACAACAGCAAACATTTCTGCCTATAATGGAATTGTACATGTATTAAATGCTGTTGTTTTACCAGTTGAAACGGTAGTAGATTTAGCTATTGACAATGGTTTCTCAACTTTGACTACAGCAGTAGTTACAGCTGAATTATTACCAGCATTAACGAATCCTTTAGCTTCTTTAACTGTTTTCGCTCCAACGAATGCTGCTTTTGATCAATTAGCTACAGACTTAGGGACAAATTTAGCTGGAATACTTGCACACCCTCAGTTAGCAGATATTTTACTATATCATGTTATCGGAACGGAAGTTCTTTCAGCTGCATTAACAAATGGTCCAGTTGCAACTTTAAATGGTCAAAATGTTACAATCAATTTAATGTCTGGTGTAATGGTAAATAGTTCAACTGTAATAATGGCAGATGTTCTAGCTTACAATGGTGTTGCTCACGTAATTGATCGTGTTTTATTACCAAGCTTAGCAGGTATCAATGAGGCAACTATGGAAACAGTCAAAATTTCACCAAATCCTTCAAGTGATGTAATTGTATTATCAACTATTTCATCTGACGATTTCACTATTGTCAATGCTGCTGGTGCTGTTGTGAAAACAGGAAAAGTAGTAAACAATGAAATCACTATTTCAGATCTTGAAAAAGGAAATTATTTTTTACGATTAACAAATAACGACGGAACTTACCAAGCAAAATTCATCAAATTGTAATTCCTCGAAAACTATCAAACTAGAAAATGAGAAAGGCTCAACTGAAAGGTTGGGCCTTTTTTGTTTTACAGGGAATTGTATTTGCTTTAATATTTGTCCGTCACTTCTCTTTAAAATAATAGATAAATAAAATACATTCCGTAATTTCAAGATTAATTCACGACTCTTTTGTTTATTATTAAAAATATCAAAAACACATTCAATTTTGAAGCAACTATACACAAGCTTATTGCTATTATTAGCATTTTATTTAATCTCTTGCCAAGGAGAAGAAAATTCTAAAGTCATTCAAAACAGTGAAGCTGAACAACAATCACTTCATGAAAAAGATGCTAGTAAGATCACAACTAAACTGCTTGATATTGACAAGAACATTCGCAGTATATTTCAAGACAAAAAGGGAAATTACTGGTTTGGCACAAATGCAAAAGGAGTTTACCGTTATGATGGTAATACAGTGACTCAATTTACCATAAAAGATGGTTTGTCTGATAATCAAGTTCAAACTATTCAAGAAGACTATTTGGGTAATATTTGGTTCGGAACGGGTGGATTTGGTGTTTGTCGTTACGATGGGGAAAAATTCATTTCGTTTACAACCACTGAAAATTTGAAAATAAGCACTGGTGCAATAAATGATTGGAAAACAGCGCCTACCGACTTATGGTTCTACGCTGGCAATGGGGCGTATCGCTGTAACGGTAAATCCTTGATTTATTTGCCTTTAACCAATACTTCCAAGCAGTCAAAAATTTCTCCCTTTAATCTCGGAATATATGGAGTTTATAGTATAATAAAAGACAAAAAAGGCAATTTATGGTTCGGTACACAAGCCCAAGGTGTATGCCGGTTCGATGGAACGTCTTTTACTTGGTATACTGAAAAAGGTCTAAGTGGTTCAGCAGTTCTAGGTTTGTTCGAAGACAGTAAAGGAAATATATGGTTTGGTAATAATGGAGCTGGATTATTCAAATATGACGGCAAAACAATGATTAATTTAACAGAGGGAAAAGGGCTTAGTAACCATGAATTTAAGGTTTCAGGCAAATCCTTTCCAGGAACGATGGCTCGTATATATGCTATAAACGAAGACAATTCAGGAATTCTTTGGATAGGAACTGTTGACGCAGGAGTTTGGAAATATGACGGAAATAACTTAATTAATTACACGACAAAAGACGGACTTACAAGTAATGCTATAAATTGTATTTACAAAGATAAAAAAGGTCAACTGTTATTTGGAACTGACAGTAATGGTATTTGTGTTTTCAATGGTGAATTATTTACTCAAATGGAAATTAAATAAATCCCCATTTTCAATTCTTAATCTTTCGGCTCATTTTCTCCCGAATCGCACTAACCGAAGTGATATACACCCCTGCAAAAATCACCAACATGTAAATGATCTTTTGCCATGTTATTGTTGCAGTGTAATCTTCAGCAAGGCCCAGCTGACTCAATGTATATGCGAAAAACATCACTAAAACTGGTTGAAGGTAAATGTATGCGCTGGAAACAGATGCTGATAAATACTTCAAACCGTACATCGTTAAAAGATACGTCAGAAAGGTTACGCCAACCACAACATACGCTATTTTGATCCAAACGTCAACTGGAATTATGGAGAAATTAGTCGTAAAAAATTCTGTTAACGTTGGTGGATACAAAAGAATAAAACCTACTCCAAAAGAAAACACATAGGTAATAACGGTCAGAGGGGAATATTTCTTCATCAACGGTTTCGCGATGACCAGATAAACAGCGTAACTCGCAGCGTTTATAAACAGGAATAAATCTCCAAGAACTGAATCTCCTTTACCCGTTCCAGCTGTCAATGTTAATAGTATTGCTCCAACTGCACCTAATGCTATTCCAATTGATTTCCACAACGTAATTTTCTCTTTCAGAATAAAAAAAGACAAGATCACAACCAAGATTGGATTGGAAGCCATGATGATTCCAGAATTAATCGAAGAAGATAAATTTAATCCGTGAAAAAAGAATAATTGGTTGATGGCTACACCAAACAATCCACAGGCAGCCAAGAGAAAATAATCTTTGCGTTCAATCTTTTCACGCACAAAAAAAGCTTTTACAATCCAAAACAAGACTGTTGCTCCAAGCGCTCTGAATAGAATAAAGACATTTGGAGTCAGGAAAACCGGCATTACACCTTTTGCCAAAACATGGCTTGCACCGTACAACGTATTGACAAGAAAAAGTGCAAGATGGGCAGAAAGGGATTTGTTCAAGAAATTATTTTTTAAACGATTTTACCGCTGCGTCAACTTCCTTTTGCGCATTTCCAATAAAAACTTCTTCACCGTTAATCATGAAAGGTCGTTTCAGAAACGTATATTCTTCCAACATGTAATT
>CANNKP010000158.1 GCA_947505255.1 Flavobacteriales bacterium | reverse complement strand
TATTTGGCTCAGCAACAACTGAAAAATTTAATGATTCAAGTGATATCGATATTCTAATTTCATTTAAGGAAATTCCATTCGAAAAATATACAGACAATTATTTTGAACTTCACGAAATGCTTGAAAAACTGTTTAATCGAAAGATTGATCTGTTAACTGAAAAGTCACTTTCTAATCCTTACTTTATCCAGAGCATTGAGAAAACCAAGCAATTATTGTATGCCGCGTGATATCAAAATGTACTTGCTCGACATTTCAAATTCTATTGATTCAATTTTTGAATATTTGGGTAATGAAAGGAATTTTAAATTGTACGACACCAACAAATTAATTAGACGAGCTGTTGAAAGAGAATTGGAAATAGTTGGGGAAGCGACTAATAGAATAATAAAAATTAATCCAACTATTGACATTTCAAATGCAAGAAGAATTGTAAGTCTGAGAAATTGGGTCATTCATTCTTATGATAATGTGGATAATGTAATAATTTGGGGCATCATTGACAAAGATTTGCCTTTACTAAAAACACAAGTTGATAATTTACTACTTAAAGAAGGTAGATAAGATATTAGCTTTAGTTTTTAATAGTTGATTTTCATACTTTTTCTATCTCAAACACGATTTTTCTGATTTCAACGTTGTACATTCGTACGCATGTCAAATTTACGACACATAAGCTTGATAACAGTCTTTTTGATTGGTGCTGTGAATGGGTTTTCACAGACAACAAGTTTGCGTACACGGACATTTCGGGCTACAACAGACACGTTGAACCTAGACACTTTATCCATTTCACCCAATTCCGTGCAAGTTTTCTGTGGCGCCGAAATGTTGTCCTTTAATTCCTATTATTTGGATTATGCTCAGGCACGTTTCGCTTTAACAACTCCATGTGGTGATTCGATTCGAATTATTTATCGTGTTTTGCCCATGTATTTGGCCAGAGTATATGGCTTAAGAGACACAAGTATCATCTATAACCAAGATAAAGGAGATCGAGACAAATACTTAATCACTAATCAATACGATGTTTCTGATGTTTTTGGCGGTTCCTCGATTTCTAAATCTGGAAGTATTTCTCGAGGTGTTTCATTTGGTAACAATCAAGATTTAGGAGTTAATTCAACATTAAACCTAGAACTTTCAGGTGATATTGCGCCAAATCTGAAATTAATTGCTTCTGTTTCAGATGATAATTTACCGATTCAACCAGATGGTAACACGAATAAATTGCAGGAATTTGATCAAGTTTTTATTCAAATTTACAACGATCGAATGAAACTCATTGCGGGTGATTTTTGGATTTCAAAACCAAAAGGTTATTTCTTGACGTATAAAAAAAGAGGACAGGGACTCACAATGAATTATCAGTGGAATACAGATACCGCCAAGGTTTGGAATTCCCAAGTTAGTGGGGCATTATCGAAAGGAAAATTTGCACGTCAAATAATTCCAGGAATAGAAGGAAATCAAGGTCCTTATCGATTGAAAGGAAATGAAAACGAACCTTTTATTATTGTTTTATCAGGAACAGAGCGTGTTTATATCGATGGAAAATTAGTAGAAAGAGGACAAGAATTTGATTATACCATTAATTACAATTCAGCAGAAGTGATCTTTACTTCTCGCAACCAAATAACGAAAGATTCTAGGATTGTCATCGAATTCCAATATTCTGATCAAAATTATGCCCGTTCACTTTTTCAGACTTCAACAACTTTCACTTCTAAAAAATTAAATTTTTGGTTCAATGCTTACTCTGAACAAGATGCTAAAAACCAATCTTTACAGCAGGATTTATCCTTTTCTCAAAAACAATTATTATCACAAATTGGTGATACATTGGATCTTGCTCGCACGAACAGTATCGATTCTATAGGATATTTTGAGAATCAAGTGTTATATAAAATGATTGATTCATTGATTTATGATTCGGTTTTGATCTATTCTGTTAATCCTGATTCTGCCGTTTATCGCGCTACGTTTACATTTGTTGGAATGGGCAAAGGAGATTATGTTTTCAGTAATTTCAATGCACTTGGTCGCGTTTATAAATGGGTGATGCCAATTGGCGGGGTGCCTCAAGGAGATTATGATCCTTCTCGTGTGATGATTACCCCAAAGCAAAAACAAATGATTACTTCTGGCTTTTCTTATGCCATCAGAAAAAATCTTCGAGTCGAAACGGAAATGGCTTATTCTAAGAATGATTTAAACACCTTTTCAAGATATAATAATAGCGATGATCAGAGTTTTGCGAATCGAAGTAGGTTGATTGGGACAATTCCATTAAGCCGTGATTCAGTGCCAAAATGGCAATTGGAAACCAAATTAGAATTGGAAGCGCTAGATCGAAATTTTAGTCCGATTGAACAATATCGTGCTGTTGAATTTGACCGCGATTGGAATACACGAAATAAAGGATATACGGGAAATCAAGTAGCTTCAACAGTTGGAATGAATTTTAAAAATCAGTCGTTTGGAAACATGAATGTAGAAGGACAACATTTTATGATTGGAAGTGATTACCAAGGTTTACGAACGGCTATTAATGGAAAATGGAAACAAAAAGGATTCAATGCTGTTTGGGATGGCAGTTATTTATCGAGTAAAACAACAACGAAGAATGAATTTATCAGACACCGATCGGAATTTTCACAAGATTTAAAATGGTTAAGAATTGGATATAAAGATGATCACGAATTAAACCGTTATTCAGGAGGAACGATGCCATTAGAAACGAATAGCTACCAATTTTTTGATTATCAATTTTATCTAGCGAATGGGGATTCAATTAAAAATAATTACAAGATTTTTTACCGTGAAAGATATGACCAACGTTCGGATAGTTTGCAATTAACACCCGTTGCAAAGGCAAGAACAGCAGGAGGTGAAATAAAGTTGACGGAGATGAAGAACCAGAGTTTAAACGTTGTGACGAGTTACCGTGAATTGAAAGTGTTGAATCCTGCTTTACTGAATCAAACTCCTGAAAAGACATTGTTGGGAAGAGTAGAGTATGAAGTGCGCTTGTTGAAAGGTGCATTTACTTGGAACAACTTTTACGAAATTGGATCAGGTTTGGAGCTGAAAAGGGAATTCCTTTACATCAAGGTGAATGATGGGCAAGGTGTTTATACATGGATAGATTATAATTCGGATGGTATTAAAGATTTGAATGAATTTGAAATTGCGCAATACATCGATCAAGCAAGTTATATTCGTGTATTTACGCCAAGTAATCAATATATCAAAACCTATTCAAACGAGTTTAATCAATCAATTTATTGGCGACCAGAACGCATTTGGTCTTCCAAAAAAGGCTTAAAGAAATTGTTATCACGTTTTTCAGATCAGGCAAGAGTTCGAATCAGTAGAAAAACAAATTTATTTAATGGAATTGATGCCTTTAACCCTTTTTCAACCCAAATCAGAGATACAAACCTAATAGCCACAAATACTAACTTAAGGAATACGGTTTTCTTCAATAGAACGTCGAGTATTATTGGTGGCGAATATACTTTTCAAGACTTGAGTAGTAAAACATTATTGGCTACAGGTTTTGATTCAAAAGCGAATCGATACCATGAACTGTCAATTCGATGGAATATAAAAAGAGTGTTTTCAATTGAAACAAAAGGGCAGGCAGGAACAAAAGATTCCGAAGCGGATTATACCTCGGGGAGAAATTATTCCTTGAGATATTATTTCATACAACCAAGTCTAATTTATCAGCCAACAACAACTTTTAGAGTGACATTAGACGGGAGGTATTCTGAAAAAAGTAATGATGTTCAATTTGGGGGAGAAAAAGCAATCGTCTATGAATTGGGATCGACTTTTAAATACAATCAAGCTGAAAAGGGGAGTTTACAAGGTGGATTCAAAACAGTAAAAATTAATTACAATGGAAGTCAAAATTCAGCGCTGGGATTTGAAATGCTAGAAGCGCTAAGACCAGGAATAAATTATACATGGAATATTGGTTATCAAAGATCCATTTCTAAAAATTTGCAATTGTCCATTCAATACAACGGTCGAAAATCTGAAAACACTAGAACAATTCACTCTGGCGGAATGGAAGTTAGAGCATTCTTTTAAGTTAAATCAGACCTGTATCTTTTTGTAAAAGTTTGATTTGACTTTTTTCTGATGATTCGATATTTTTAACCTGTGGGTTCAGCATTTTGAACGAAAACGAAAACATTTTGTAATACTCCAAGAATCATTTACCGAATAAAAAACTAGATGGAAGTTAAAATCACAAAACCATGTCCAGAAGATTGGAACAAAATGAAAATAGGGCTTATTTCTCGTCATTGTGACCAATGCGATAAACCTGTGATTGATTTCACAAAAATGGATCGAGGAGAAATTATAATCTACCTTTTGTCTAATCCAACAGCACAAACTTGTGGTAGAATGTCTCGCAATCAATTTGATTTCCATCATGATGACATTCCACTTTTGATTGAAGGCTTGAAAAAGAAAGGTGGAAATGCTTCTTTTTTAATTCTTGCGTTGGTGTGTGTGAGTTTAGTTTCGTGCAAAGAAGACAATCGAAAAACAGCTATTAAAACACCGAATCCAATTCATCAAAATTATGGAGGAGAAGCAACTTTGGGTGAGGTAAGTATGCCAAATGATAGGAACGTAAAGGAAACAATTGTTCCAGAACATGTGAAAAAAGTCACAAAAGAGCCTACAATTTTGCCTGAACCAATTTTTATGGGTGAACCAATAATGGTTGGTGACATTCAGCTTATTGAACCCCCAGAAATTTTAGCACCACCTGAACCTGATGAGATTTTGAGTTATGCTGAAAAAATGCCAGAATATCCAGGTGGAGTTACACCTTTATTTGCTTTTATTAAAGACAATTTAGTGTATCCAGATTTTGAAAAAGAGAATGGTATCGAGGGAACGGTTTATGTGAAATTTATAGTAACCGAAGAAGGAAAAGTAATGAATCCTGAAGTTGTACGAGGAGTAAATGGCGCACCGAATTTCAATAAGGAAGTGCTTCGAATCGTTAATAAAATGCCAAATTGGCTTCCAGGAGAAAACAATGGAAAGAAAGTAAAAGTATATTTCACAATGCCATTTAAATTTCGGTTGGATTAACTTTTTTAATTTTAGTAATCTTGAAAGTGAAAACAAAAATTATTGGAATTTGCATAATCTCCTTCATGGGAAATGTTAGTTGTTCAGAAACTTCTAAGAAAAAAGAAGAAGTTGCGATAATGAAATCTAAATCGACTAGTGAACAGCAGCAAATTGATAAAACAGAATCTTCAACAAAAGAATCGCTAAAGAATCCAATTAATAAATATCCACCGCCACCGCCATCTTATGATGATGGACATGAAATTTATTTTATTCCACCTATTGCAGACGATGATGCAGTAGGAATTCATGATCAACAAGGAGATAATTATGGAGTTGCATTGAGTGAAGCTCCCAAAGAGGAGCGTTATTCAAATGAACGTCCAGAACCGCAGCAAACTCAATTAGAGATATTTTCGGACCCTGAAGAACCTGCTGGATTTCCTGGTGGGCATGAAGCGATGAATAAATTCTTGAGAAACAATTTAGTTTATCCCCAAACCGCTATAGAATTGAATTTGCAAGGAAAATGTTATGTTCAATTCGTCGTTGATGTCGATGGTTCTATTTCAAATGTAAAAATAAAGAGAGGCGTACCTGATTGTCCGGAATGTGATAAAGAAGCGATTCGAGTTGTTAAATCAATGCCTAAATGGAATCCTGGGAAGTTGAATAGTAAGCCTGTTGGGTCATCTATTAACTTGCCAATTATTTTTAAAATGATCTAGAAACTCAATTAATTTTTTGTGCTATCTAAATACATTTGATAAATCATTCCGTCGGATAATCCAATTTTAGGAACGATTAGCTGTGATGACTTTAGTTCATCCAAAATATAAATGTAAATATCTAATGCAGGTAAAATTACATCGGCTCTATCAGGCTTTAATTGGTATTCATCTTCTCTTTGAATAAGCGTAAGTGAACCAAGTTTATCTCTTAAATCCTTCATTTTTTCAAGTGAAACAGATTCCATTTGACCAACACCTAATATTTTGTGGACTTTATTAATATTCCCGCCTGTTCCGAAGATTTTATGCGGAGAATTTAAATCCACATGTTCAGCGATCCATTCATGAATATTCGACCAGACATCATTTTTTACTTTCCCTTTTAATAAACGAATTGTACCAATTTCAAAGGATTTT
>CANNKP010000157.1 GCA_947505255.1 Flavobacteriales bacterium | reverse complement strand
TAAGACAAATGTACATGCAGAAGAAGGCAAGATGTTAACTGAATAGCGTAAGTAAAATATTGTTACTTGCGAAAAACGCAAATGAATAAGTAGGAAAGAATAAGTGGCTATTAACTATTAGTGACTTCTAAATCAGCTTCAATTTTTTTCCTATATCCATTGATCATGCTTTTTACTTGAGAAAAGTAATTGTTTCTATCCTTCTCATTTACAGTGCTAATCATACTTGAATTGGCTATTTGTTTCGAAAGAACACTTTCACTATCTGAAACATACACTTCATCTGTAGTATGCAGTGTATTCATGATATTATGTGCTATAAAAAGGCCCGAGTAATCGTCTGTTTTGTAAAAGACAGTGGTTGTTGCATTCAAGGTTTCGTTGTGATACATTTCAAAATCATTTCCTGATGCTGGCGCTTGGGTAGCGTATAAAAACTTTTTTCCTTGTGCAGCTTGATCTTTTAAATGATCAACAAATTTATCTAAGTTATCTAAAAGGAATAATGCATATTCTGGTTCTTGAAAATGCTGTGCATTAAAGTAATAATAGATTTCTCGTGTAAAACCCCGTAATAATTCAGGATCATAAATTTCTCTTGAGGGAATAGAATTATAAATCCGTAATACTTCTTTTCCAATCCCAAATGTTTGCTCCGAAACCTTTTCATGTTGAAAAAGCTGGTTTTTATATTTCTCGATTTGCAAATGTGTTTTAGCCCAAAAAAATAACTTAAATCGCACTAAATGCGGAAAATTTAATAATTGAAGAAAAGGTGTGTTATTAACTGAAATGGTAAGCTGTGGGTTTTTCTGTTTTTTCAAATGGACAACACTATCAAGCATACTTTGTAAATAGGAATCCATACTCAAGTCAAACGCTGAGAAAGCTTGAAAATCAAAAACAAGCTTGTTCTTATTCATTTCGAAAAGGGCATCAATGGAAAAATCGAAATGCTTGGCCAATTTTTCAATTTCATAAATCGTTAATAACGTATCTCCTCGAAATCTTCTATAAACAGCATCTTGACTGATACTGAGCACTTCACCAACAGCATTACCGATAGAATCGCTTCCTTTAATTTTGCGTTTTATTATTTCAAATATTTCAGCTTGGTGGTCGATTCTCATTGAATACTAATTATTTTAAGTCCAGAACAGCATGTTAAAACTTACATGAAAATTAAATCTTATTTCTAGTGCAAAATAAGAAAACTTGTTGAATAGTGACTCAGAAGCATTTATCTAAGTTGTAATACATGTGAAATAGATTTGTATTATGACGTTTTGAGAAGATTACTACCCGATGGCACATAGCATTAATTGAAGTACTAGGAGTTTATTTTATAAAAATCCATTATTCTACGAACTCTTTGTATAAAATCGTGAAGAATTAAATAAAAGCCTGGATTATAATTATTAAAAGAATGCAAATTTAATGCGAACCTCTTGCAATGAACTCACATGGAAGCAAAAGGTGTTTTCCAGTGACTTTCGTTTCATTTAAACGATCTAAGATTCGATCAACACTTTCAGTCCCTATGAGTTTAACAGGTTGTCTCAATGCGGAAATTGCCGGTTCCATATAAGCAAAAGCTTCATTGTCGTCAAATGATATTAAACGAACTTCTTGTGGGATTTTTGTGTTGAATTGTTTTACACAACTCTGCATAAAATGGGTTCGAAATATCAGCTAGTACGAGTCCAATTGTTTTTGTATTTCCTTGTCGTAAACTTTTCGCAAAATAATTTGGAACGTAGAGTAATTCTTTCGCCTTTTCTCTAATCAATCGTTGCTTCCTCCTTGCTAATATTAAACGCGTCACCTTTGTCGTTCAAAACAAATGAAACGGTTGCTTTGGATACTCCAACACTTTTAGCGATATCGGCTAAAGACGTACGTTTTTCTTTCATTTTGATTTTCCACGATGAATGTTGGGAAATTATTACTTCGGCAATTTTGCAACCATTGCAGCATATTCCGCTTGATAATTTTTATCCCCTTTACACCCCAAAATAACTTTAGAATTATGGAAATGCTCAATTCTGTTTCCTGGATCAGGATGCGTGCTTAAAAATTCTGGCTGACGCGCACCACCCATTGCTTGAATCTTTTCAAAGAATCCAGCGCCACCATCGGCATTATATTGCGTTGGACATAAATAAACAACAGATTTTTCATCGGCCTCTTCTTCGTGCTTACGTGAAAATTTTAAGCCAATCAAAGCACCTGTAATTTGCTTTATAGCATCATGATTTCCAAGCAATACATCTTCTAATAATTGTATCCCAAACATTGTTGACATTTGACGTGTAGAATGACGCATATCGGCATGTCCAATTTCATGACCTAATACACCTGCCAATTGATCTTCGGATTCTAAAAATTTCAAGATTCCAGTATAAACATAAATATAGCCACCAGGTGTGCAAAAAGCGTTTAAGGTACTATCATCGTGAATAATTCTCAAGCGCCACGTAAATTCATCTTTTAAATCGACTTTCCCAGAATTTAAAATGTTATCACGTACTTTATACAAATATTGATAAACTTGCTTGTATTGAACTGAATCTAAGAGCGGATACTGAGCAGTATTACTATCTATTTCATGCGCTACTTGAGCTCCAAGGCTTCTATCTTGTTCTATTGTGAAAAGATTAATCCCTTTTCCCTTATTTGCTCCGCTGCAAGAGGCTAATACCAATAAAAGTGTAAAAATAAATGTGGTTTTAAATAGTTTAGATTTCATTACTTCAAGTTGTTTTACCCAATTGGGTATAAATAATTTACTAAAAACGTCATTATTACGGCCAACGACCAACCCGTATATACTTCTAATTGTGTATGCTTCTTGAGAAATAAACGCGCAGAGATTGTTAATCCAGATGCAAAAATTGCAAAAATTAAAATCCAAAATTGAAATTCAGCTTGTTCAACAGCATAAGCAAATAGAAATCCACTCATGATTCCTACACCGCCAGCATGCAAGCTTATTTTAATCCATCGGTTTATAAACGTATAAATTACTGTCACAAAAATTCCTGAAAAGGGCAAAGCATAGACGTATTTTGGGAGAGTGTTTTCTTTCGAAATGTAAATAAAAACTGAATATAAAATCAAACAATAAGCGAGCGTAATAAACATAGGAATATTTCGCTCCTTTTGATTCTCCATGTCTATTGTTGTAATAATATTTTGTTTTCTGAGAATCACAAAAGAAACAGCAGGTGCTAGAACGCTAAAAATTAAAAACATATAAAATATTGCCAACTTCGCAGAATCTGGCAATAGAAAAAGTGATTCTTGCGCATCTACGGGAAACGGTTGAGAAATCACATACATTGCAATTAACAACCCATAAACTGGCGTTAACAATGGAAGGAAAACCCATGAAAGAATTTCAGCCAATATCTTCATAACTCTTTTCTTAATCGCGCAACTGGAATATTCAATTGTTCGCGGTATTTAGCAACTGTTCGTCGTGCAATATTATATCCTTTTTCTCTTAACAAATCTGCTAATTTTTCGTCCGTAAGTGGTCGTTTCTTTTTCTCGCCTTCAATTGCTTCAGATAATATTTTCTTGACTTCGCGTGTAGAAACTTCTTCGCCTGAGTCCGTTGAAAGTGATTCAGAAAAAAAGTATTTCAACGAGAAAATTCCGTAACCTGTTTGAACGTATTTACTGTTTGCAACGCGAGAAATTGTAGAAATATCCAAACTAACAATTTCAGCAATATCCTTTAAAATCATCGGTTTGAAATTCGTCTCATCACCGGTTAAAAAATATTCTTTTTGATAATTCATAATAGCATTCATCGTCAAGAGTAATGTGTTTTGACGTTGTTTAATTGCATCAATGAACCATTTTGCTCCATCCAATTTTTGTTTCACAAATTGCAAAGCATCTTTATCTGATTTGGAAGTTTTAGCACCTTCAGCATAGGTTCTAAGCATTTGCTCATAATCTCTACTCACTTTTAATTCAGGTGCATTTCTTCCATTTAGTGTTAATTCTAAACGGCCTTCAAATTCAGTGATCATGAAATCAGGAATTATCTGCTGATGATTTTTAGAAGATTCTTTCATTGAACCTCCTGGTTTAGGATTCAACTTTAAAATTTCAGCGACAGCTTCTTTTAAATCTTGATCTTCAATTTCTAATTTTTTGGAGATTTTATCGTAATGTTTCTTTGTGAATTCATCAAAGAATTGTTCTAAGATTATTTTGGCAGTATATTTTGTTATATCGCCATCTTGTTTGCGGTTAATTTGAATCAATAAACATTCTTTCAAATCTCGCGCTCCTACTCCTGCAGGATCCAAATCTTGGATAATTATCAATACTTCTTCAACGTCCTTTTCTGTTGTAATAATGTTGGCTGAAAAAGCTAAATCATCAACAATTGCATCTAACTCACGATTCAAATATCCTGATTCATCGATGTTTCCAATAATAGTGTCTGCAATCATGAATTGTGTTTCATCCATATCTAACAGATGCAATTGCTCTGTCATTTTCTCTTGAAACGATTGTTCACCAGATAATGGAATTACACGTTCTTCATCGTCTTTACTTGTGTTGTTTGCTTTCGTTTTATAATCGGAACCGTCCTCGTCTATGTATGCTGAAATATCGAAATCGGCATCGTCATCTTTGTCATTGACATCGTCTTTATCGTAATCATCATCGTTGTCATACTCATCTTCTTCTTTTTCTTCTGCTCCTTCTTCCAATGCTGGATTTTCCTCAATTTCTTGTTTGATTCGTTGATCCAATTCCATGGTCGGAACCTGCAGCAATTTCATCAACTGAATTTGCTGTGGTGAAAGTCGTTGTTCGAGTTTCTGAGCGAGATATTGTTTTAATGCCATCCTTTATGCTTTCAATCTTGACTAAATATACTAAAATCTTTTAAAATTCGGCATTTTGAGGTGTTCTAGGGAAAGGAATTACATCCCGGATATTTGTCATTCCTGTAACAAACATGATCATTCTTTCAAAACCTAAACCAAAGCCTGCATGAGGAACTGAACCGAATTTTCGTGTGTCCATGTACCACCATAACTCCTCCTCATCAATATTAAAGTCTGCGCATTTCTTTTTCAAAATATCCATTCTTTCTTCCCGTTGAGAACCACCAACGATTTCTCCAATTCCCGGAAACAACACATCCATCGCAGCAACTGTTTTTCCATCATCATTTTGACGCATGTAGAACGCTTTAATTTCTGCAGGATAATTGGTTAAAATAACTGGGCATTTGAATTCTTTTTCGACTAAATAACGCTCATGTTCACTTTGTAAATCAATCCCCCAAGAAACTTCATATTGAAATTTTTTCTTTTTGTAATGGTTTGAATTTCTAAGCACTTCAATTGCTTCTGTATATGTTAATCGTTTGAATTCATTGTTTACAACAAATTTCAACCGATCAATTAATGTTAATTCATTGCGTTCATTTTGCGGTTTTTGCGCTTGTTCCTGTACTTCTCGGTCATTCAAAAAGCTCAAATCATCCGCACAATTATCCATCACGTATTGACAAATATATTTCAAGAAATCTTCTGTCAAATTCATGTTGTCCAATAAATCATTGAAAGCGACTTCTGGTTCAATCATCCAAAATTCTGCCAAATGGCGTGAAGTATTTGAATTTTCAGCACGGAAAGTAGGTCCAAATGTATAAACTTGTCCCAAAGCTAAGGCTGCCAATTCTGCTTCTAATTGTCCAGAAACAGTTAAATTAACTCCTTTACCAAAGAAATCTTCTTTATAATTTACTGTCCCATCTTCGTTCAAAGGTGGATTTTTTGGGTCTAAATTCGTTACTCTAAACATCTCACCTGCACCTTCAGCATCTGAACCTGTGATAATTGGCGTGTGTAAATAGAAAAATCCTTTGTCGTTAAAGTATTTATGAATTGAATAAGCTACTGCATGTCGAATTCTAAAAACTGCACCAAACGTATTTGTTCGAAAACGCAAATGTGCTTGTTCACGCAAAAATTCTAAACTGTGTTTTTTTGGTTGCATAACAGTTCGTTGTACATCATCTGGATTTGCTTCACCAATGATTTCAATGTCTGTAACTTGTAATTCTACTGCTTGGCCTGAACCTTGAGATTCAATCAGAATTCCTTTCAAACCAACTGCAGCTGCTGTAGTAATTTTTTTTAAAATTGCTTCATCGAACTTCTCAAAATCAACAACAGCCTGCAAGGTGTTTATAGTTGAGCCGTCATTAATCTGAATGAAACGGTTACTTCTAAAAGCCCTTACCCATCCTTTAATAAGGATTTCTTGTCCAAC
>CANNKP010000156.1 GCA_947505255.1 Flavobacteriales bacterium | reverse complement strand
TACAGAGCAAACTATAGAGGAATGCAAGACGCAAAAGGAGCAATTCGTTTTTTAAAAGGTAGGAATGAACTTGATTCTATAGACGTCAACAATGTATTTATTGCTGGTGAAAGTGCAGGTGGTTTTGTTTCTATGGCAACAGCATTCACTGATCAACTTAGTGAAAAACATGTTTCATGCTTTGAAATTGCGGACGCTCCTACTCCCGATGTGGATTTGGCGACATATGGTTGTATTCCAACTCCATTGAGTTTAAGCAGACCAGATTTAGGCAGTATAGAGGGGAATCTCAATATTGGCACTTTTGATGCAACCGTAAAAGGAGTAGGGAATTTTTATGGTGGTCTTTTGGATTTAAACATTGTACCGCAAATTACTGATACACCTACTGTATATTTATTTCACCAAGGATCTGATGTAATTGTCAATTATAATTTCGGGAAAATATTAGGCAGAATTAGCTGGGAATGTTTCGCACAAACTAATATTTGTCAAACCTACTTTTTCTATCCATATGCATATGGTAGTAAAGGAATAGAAAATCATTTCATTTCACTTGGGGCCCTTTCACCCGTTTATCAATCTGAAATAATCGAAAATTATGCTTATTTGAATAATTGTTTTTCAAATGGGCATTCCATCGATAACCTATTTTTACGTGCTCAAAACATGGTTGATTTGTTTGCTACAAAAATTGCCTTGTCTGGGAATGTTCCTACCACAATATGTTCTGCATCGCTTGTAAATAATAATTTACAAGCTGAATTAAAGTTATTTCCAAATCCTTCTTCTGAATTTGTTTCAATTGAATATGGCGCTAATGTTGAAGCGGAAGAAATTCAAGTTCTCAACTCACAAGGACAAATCATTTATTCAAGTAAAACAGATTTTGCAACAATAAACACAAGTACTTTTTCAAGTGGAGTTTATTTTGTAAAATTGGTGACACCAACTTCTAAATTTATTCGAAAATATTTAAAGGAATAAAATTTTTAGCACTTAATTTCTTCCATCAATCTAAAATTGAAATTAACAATACCATCATAAATGAATTACTTCTTTAGAAAAGCAATTAGCGCTGAAATTGCTCCAATTTGGGATATTTTACAAGACGCCATTTTACGCCGAAAAAAAGATGGAAGTAATCAATGGCAAGATGGTTATCCAAATCCAGAATCAGTGCAAAATGATATTGAAAAGGGAGTTGGTTTTGTTCTAACAGAAAATGAAACAATCATTGGATATTGTGCCATCCTAATAAACGATGAACCTGAATACGCGAACATAGTCGGGAAGTGGATTTCAAATACTGATTTTGTTGTTTTTCATAGAGTAGCAATTGCTGAAACTCACTTAGGAAAAGGAATGGCCAAGTTGATTTTCAAGTACATTGAAGAATTCGCGAAAAACAATAAAATTTACAGTGTAAAAGCAGATACAAATTTTGACAATGGTGCCATGTTGAGCCTTTTTGATAAATCTGGCTATGTATATTGCGGAGAAGTACATTTCAGAGGAAGTCCACGAAAAGCATATGAAAAGGTTTTGGAGAAAACTTTATAACACAACTTTAGATAAATTCCATCCAACCAACTTAAGTTTCTTCTTATCTTTCAATAATGATGAAGTATAAAAAAGTATTTTGTTACTAAATAACTATTTAAACATTAACAGAAATAGTATGAAACATTTTTACTTGATATTCCTTTTTTTAACATCGATTGGATGCAAAAATTACACACGTATAGGTTCTGTAAGGAATAATGTTTGCAAAACACTAGAAAAAAAAACAATCCTATATGCTGTTTTCGTTGACTCAGACGCAACGCATCCATGGTCGGAATACGATATCAATTCGACAATGGATTCCATAAATATTTCAATCAATTGGTTAGAAAAACAAGCTCAAATGAATGGAGTTTCATTGGATATAATTTTAGAACGTGGTGAAAATTTATCAAAACACAATGCAATTCCATTCAAAGAAGATTTTAAATATCAAACCCTTTCAGGAACTTTATTTAAATTTCCAGACCTCACAAAAGGAATCAATCTTGTTGATCAATGGTCAAATAATGTATCAAAAGATGTTGCACGAATTTTCCCCAACGACACTTCAAAAATTGTACTTACCACCAATAAATCGAATGATCGTGAACGCTTAATCGCAAAACTTCGAAACAACTACAAAACAGATAATATTGCTTTGATTTTCTTCATAAATAATTATTTTGAAAATGAAATAAGTGTAGCTTTTCATACATCTAGTAGTTCAGAAACTGAATATGCTGTTGTAAGTAATAAAAATCCTTCAGTTATTGCACATGAGTTTCTTCATTTATTCGGAGCTTGGGATTTATACCTATCGCCTTTTGATAGAAAAATTTTTGCGAAAAGTAAAAAACGAAAAGCTATGAAAAAATACCCAACTGAGATAATGACTTTTACATATAGGGACATTGATTCATTAAGTATCTCTCCTCTATCAAAATACCTTATTGGGTGGGACAATAAACTTGCAAAAGGCGAAGGAAAAATGATGATCAAAAGACGATGGAAACTTTTAGAATACTGAATATATTTAGCCTGATAAAAGACCCATAACATGAACAATTTTACTTCGACATCCTCTCAACCCAACATTCTTCTTACCTTGCAAGAATGATTAACAACTTATTGCAAGTAAATAGGCCTGAACCCATCAAATCAGGAATTGAAATAGGATCTTTTACTCGAGAATCAGATATTCCAGAAACCATAGAGGCCTTACTTGCAGGTGAACAAATTTTAGTTGAAGAATTTTATAGCAATGGCTTATACTTACTTCGAGAATTAACGACATATCTTAAAAACACCCTTCCGAATGAATCTTTTCTCGAACAACGAGCATTTCGTTCGGAGTTTAGAAAGTTATCCAATCTCATTTTAATCCATGTCAAAGGACATAAACTCATTGTTAGAAAAGCTCCAATGATTGGCTGGTTAGAAAAATTATATCCTGAATTGAATGACTTTTTCTTACCACTTCCTCAAATTCAAGGATTAAACAGTGCATGGCAATGGTATAAAAACGGAATCAATATTCCAGTTCTGCGCAATAAAATATACCCTTATTATGGCGTTTATTTCCCTACTCGTTTTGAACATTTAATTCTTTTTGACAATTGGTTAAAACGTTACGAAGGACCTAAAAAAACGGCCATTGATATCGGAATTGGAAGTGGTGTCCTTTCTTTGATGATGGTACAACATGGGTTTCAAAAATCATTTGGAACGGATATCAATCCAAATGCGATTATTGGTCTAACAGCATCCATGGAAGGAACAAAATTAGCACGGAAGATAGAAATTGATTATGGACACTTATTTGGGAAATGGGAAAAACCAACAGAATTAATTGTGTTTAATCCACCTTGGTTACCAACAACACAAGAATTGAATCGCCTGGATGAAGCAATTTATTACAATGAACAACTCTTTCCAGATTTCTTTGAAGCAGCAAACAAACGTCTTCTTCCAGATGGAAAAATTGTGATTCTTTTTTCCAATTTGGCTCAAATTACGCACGTAACAACAGAACATCCAATCGAAAAAGAGCTACTTACTGGTGGACGTTTTGTACTGGAAAAATGCTTTAAAAAATCAGTAAAGGAAGCATCAGAAAAAACCAATAGAAATCAATATTGGAGAGGTGAAGAAGAAGTGGAATTGTGGGTGTTGGCAGCTAGAATATAACTAATTTCAAAAATAATTCAACTCAAAAAACTTACTTCATCAAACTCTTTGATCTGCCTTACATCATTTAAAAAGACGTCTAAATTATTTTTTCAATATATCATTCGCCATCATCTGGTGCATTGTTTTTTGCATTCCATCAACAGAACCATCTAAGAAAATAACGTTTCCTTTTCCTTTTTCCGCGAATTCTTTGACTGCTTCTGTCCACATAGAGAATAGAATCAATGAAGTATCTAATTTCGCTTCACGCATTTTTTCAGCTGCTTCACTCATACCACGTGCAACTTCTTCGCGGAACAAAGCAATACCTTGTCCTTTCAATTGTGCTGCTTCTTTTTCTGCGTGAGCTGCAATTTTAATGGCATTACCATCTGCTTCAGCTGCTTTGGTTTTGGTAATTAACAAAGCCTGACCTTCATTTTCAGCAGCTGCTTTTAAGTTGTTTGAAGCAACCACTTTCGCCATCGAAGCAGTAATTTCTGTATCAAAGGTGATATCGTTTAATTGCAAATCTATTAAATGGAATCCCCAAGTTTCAAGGGTAACATCCATACTGTTTTTTACATCGTCAACGATTTCTCTTCTCAATAATAAAATTTCTGCTTGCTTTTTGGTTGCAACAAATCCTCTGACAGAACCTTCGATTGTGCGAATCAATGCTTGAGAAAAACTGCGTTGATCCATGAATTTAAAGGCAACATTTTTCACAGTATCTTCATCAGCATTCAAAACAGCATAAACCAACATCGCTTTACAATAAACATTCGCTTGATCTTGTGTAATTGCTTGAAATTCCATCTCAATGGCTCTATTTTGAATTGAAACTCTACTAAATATTTTCTCCAAAACAGGAATCCTGAAATTCAATCCTGGTGTTAAAATTCTGCGGTATTTACCAAACATGGTAACAACAGCAATCGTCCCTTGTTGAACGGAAATAAATGAGGCGATTAATATCAATAATAATACGCCTACTGGAATCAATAAATTCATTTGGTTTATTTTTTAAGTCCTTCAAAGCTATCAAAAAAAACAATTCGTAAAACATCTAGTGATTTTTAATGTTTTCATGATTTATAACAAGAATTATTTAGACCTTTACTTGCAAAGAAAAAGCCCCTTCGACAAGTTAAGGAGCAACAAAGGAAAAATGACACACGAAGAAACAGCCATAAAAACAACTTATTTCAGTATTGTTGGAAACGCAAGTCTAGCATTGATCAAAGGTGTTGCAGGTTATTTCGGTAATTCATATGCCCTCATTGCAGATGCGATTGAATCCACAACAGATATTTTCTCATCGTTTTTGGTATTGTTTGGTTTAAAATATTCGAGTCGACCAGCCGATGAAAACCATCCGTATGGTCATGGTCGTGCAGAACCATTGATTACTTTTTTGGTTGTTGGATTCCTCATTACTTCTGCAACGATTATTGGTTATGAAAGTATTATCAACATCCAAACGCCACATGGTCTGCCAAAAGCATGGACATTAATTGTTTTAGGAGCTATAATTCTTTGGAAAGAAGCCTCTTATCGCATTGTCATCAAGAAAAGTAGGGAAACAAACAGTTCGTCTTTAAAAGCAGATGCTTGGCACCATAGAAGTGATGCTATTACGTCCATTGCAGCATTTACTGGAATCTCAATCGCAATATTTTTTGGAAAAGGGTATGAAACAGCCGATGATTGGGCGGCACTTTTTGCTGCAGGATTTATTCTATACAACAGTTATTTGATTTTCCGTCCAGCACTTGCTGAAATAATGGACGAGCACGTTTATGACGATTTGATTGCAACCATTCGTCAAGTTTCGCATTCGGTCGAAGGAATAGAAGACACTGAAAAATGTTTTATTCGCAAGGCAGGAATGAAATATCACGTAGATTTGCACGCTGCAGTTGATGGTACAATTTCAGTGAAAGAAGGTCATGATTTAGCGCACAAATTGAAAGATACGTTGCGCGAAGAAATCCCAGAATTAGGTCATGTCTTGATTCATATTGAACCGAATAACTAAATAAGGCTTATCTTGCACCCAATTAATTAAAACAATCAAATGCCTTTTTCATCTTTAGGAATCTCTTCATCATTAATTGAGGCTTTAGGTCGTCAAGATTTCACAGAACCAACTCCAATTCAAAAAGAAGCAATCCCAGCGATCTTAAAGAAAAAGGATGTTCTTGGAATAGCAAAAACTGGTTCTGGTAAAACGGCTAGTTATGTGTTGCCAATATTAATGAATCTGGAAGGTAATACACTTTCAAAAAACAGACATATCAACGTTTTGGTTGTTGTTCCAACGAGAGAATTGGCTGTTCAAGTGCGTGAAGTTTTTCAATTGTTCAATTCTGCATTGACAACCCCTTTGAAAACAATGGCGGTTTATGGTGGAGTTGCAATCAATCCCCAAATGAAAGCGATGATGGGTGTCAACATATTAGTTGCAACGCCTGGACGTTTATTAGAATTAATTGATTCAAATGCCGTTTCTCTTTCTGCAATCGATACGCTTGTTTTGGACGAAGCAGATAAAATGCTGAACCTTGGATTCAAGGATGAAATGAATCGCATCTTTTCTTTGCTTCCAAAAAAACG
>CANNKP010000155.1 GCA_947505255.1 Flavobacteriales bacterium | reverse complement strand
GGATTCTATCCCCAATCCTCTAAAATAGAAATCGAAATAATTGCATGAGAATAAGCGAATTTTTAAAGCGAATTGGTATTCGGTTTATCAAGCAAACAAACTGCATAAGCTTTCACAGCCTTTCGTTCACCAAATGAATCAACCTTTTCGTGCGTTGTTGCTTTAATTGAGACCCGATCATCACTAATATGCAATAGACCAGCTATGATAGTTTGCATTTCAGGAATATGTGGATTTAATTTTGGTTTTTCTAAAATCACGGTGCAGTCCAAATTAACAACCTTAAATCCTTTTTCAGCAATTAGCGCATAAACATCCGCTAATAATATTTTAGAATCTATTCCTTTAAATTTTGGGTCTGTATCAGAGAAATGAAAACCAATATCCCTCAAATTTGCAGCGCCTAAAAGGGCATCACAAATGGCATGTAATAAGACATCTGCATCCGAATGTCCGACCGCTCCTAAATCTGATTCTATTTTTAATCCTCCGATAAATAATTCATGTGTGTCAGCCAACTGATGAACATCAACTCCAAATCCAATGCGAATATTCATTTATTCTGGTTTATCATCACCAGTTGAAGCATCATTTTTTGTTCCAAGTGTCAAACGAAGTGTGAAACGAAGTGTATTTGCTAAAGGACTTTGTTTTCCATTTACAGCAGCTAAATATGAAATATCCACACCAAACATGTTATATTTCAAACCAACTCCAAAATTGAAATACTGACGATTTCCTTTATTTCTGTTTTCATAAAAATACCCGCCTCGAATTGCTAAAACATCATTATACCAATATTCTAGACCAGTAGCAATATTTATTTCTGTTAATTCTTCTTTAAATCGTGAGCCTTTTGTCACTTCAAATGAACCATCAGTGTTTTGAACATAGTTTCCTGCATCATCTTTTACAGGTGCTCCAGGTGCATCGTAAAAAGATTGTAACATTCCAGAAATTACACCAACATTATCATCTTTTCCAGAAATCATAGTCGGTTTAGTATCAGTTCCTATAAAACCATAATATGCCGGAGTAGGAACCAATAATTTTTGCAAATCAACCGATAAAACAAGACTATTATATTTATCGAATTGTGCTAAAAACGAATTTCCAATTTTCAAATTCATTGGCAAGAAATCTCTAGAAGCAAGTTCAGAATAAGCAATCTTATTTCCAATATTATTGATGGTAGTAGCAAATGTATAAACTCCTCTCAATCCACCAATTTTCGCTTCATCGTTATAATAGGTAAATGACAAATCAGTTGCACCAGCAACTCCTGCTTTCGTATTAACACCAGCAACCGTTAATCCACCTGTTAAATTTGAATAAGCAAATTTACCATTAATACCAACGCTCATTTTGTCACTCAAACGAAATGCGTAACCTCCTGTCAACTCAAATTCACTCGGTTTATCGTCACGAATTACATTACCACTTGCATCTGTAAATGTTATTTCTCCTAAACTGAAATAACGCAACGCTCCACAAATAGCATTTCTATCGTTTAACTTATAATATCCAGATACATATGACAAATGCATATCGTTTGTTAACTGTCTCAACCATGGGGTATATGAAACACTAATTTCTGACTTTGATTTAGCAAAATTCAAAATTGACGTATTCCAATAAACGGAATTAGAATTTGCGCTCAAAGCAGTTCCTGCATCTCCCATACCACCAGCTCGTGAATCAGGAGTAATTGCCATAAATGGAACTGCTGTTGTTATTGTATTCAATTGCAAATCACCTTGAGTTACACCACTTCCTGTTGGTTGTGCGAATGAAATCATTGGCAATACGAACAAACAAAAACAAATAATTAATTTATACATCATAATTCTAAAACAAATTCGATTGACAAATATACGTAAACCTTACACCTTTATTGTATAGTTTACTTCAATAATACTAATTTTTCTGTTTTCTCAGCAATTTTTCCATCAGGAGATTTCACACTTAAAGAATAAATGTAAACTCCTTTTGCTAATTGATCATCAAAATCATCTCTTCCATCCCAAGGTATTCCTGCCGATCGAAAGCCCTCAGTATGCACTAATTGGTTAATTGTTTTAACTAATTTACCTGACACTGTAAAGATTTGAATTTGTGCTTCAATCTCCGCACAAGCTTGATTGTGTTCAAAATAAAATTCTGTATGAGTAGTAAATGGGTTTGGATAATTTAGAACATGGTCTAAAGCAATATTTTCTTTTTCTTGAACAAGAAATTCAATAGTGGATTCAGATGAATTATTATTTACATCCCAAACTTTCAAAGTTAGGGTATGAAGTCCTTTTTCCAAAGTAGGCATTGCATAATTTACTGTTCCTGACTGATAAGTATCTAAATCTGATGTATAATATTCATTCAGAATAATAGGATTAGATGTATTTTTGTCAACAATAGCAGTCAAATCGTGACCAATACCATTACCAACAGTATTTATCCCATTTTCATCAAATATTTTTGCAATTAATAAAGGTGTTTCATCCGTAATCCCACCTGAAACAAATGTTTCTTCATTCAGATATAAATCAATTTCAGGCCCAGTAACATCGTTAATTCCATTTGGGTCAATTCCTCCAATTACAAATCTGGTGTCTTGCCCAGAGGCATCAGTAATCTTATTATCTGCGTAATAGCTTATTTTACCTGGTCCATAATTGAAATTAATATCCTTTGGAACAACAAACGAAAATTCAAAATAACCATTTGTAACAGATGCTTTACCTTTATAAACAATATTACGTTGAATATCAAAAGGAATAATTGGAGAATCAGTGTCTTGTCCAAGTGTGTATTGCGTTTTTATTTTGTCAAAGATAGAAGGTGCTAATACGCCATTGAAACTGGTTAAAACATTACCGAAATTATCTTCAAGATGTCCTTTGATAGTCATTTTACTCAAAGCACGAATTGTATCTATTTCAACAGTTGGGCTTATTCCATTAATACTATCTGTAAAAATCTGCAAGCGTGGCAAAGCAATTTTCAAGGCTGGATCTCCAATTAAGGTAAAACTACGTTTATTATCAGACGAACCTGATGCATTTTTTGTCAATCTCAAAATTTCACCAAACGCTAGAGGTTCCATATTCGCATCTCGTGTGAAGACGTTTTCATAAAATCGTTTACCTGTAATTGTATTTACCCCAAAAAAGACAGATCGTGTAGTCGTCATTAATGCAATTGAGGCACCATAAGGATTTAATGAAGCCCACTCACCGGCAGAAACTCTAGATGGGTCATCATATTTAGTGTATTCGCACGTTGCTGAAACAAATAAATTTAATTTATCTATATTATTCCAACTTTGAATTTGCGGAACAGTAATAATTCGTTCTTCAGCGACGCCAACTTCACCTCCATGTCCAACATAATTCATTACTAAAGCGCCTCTTTCTGTTCTGTTGGTAATTGCATCGAATACATCTGGATATCTTTGTCCTCCAGCAGTTGAAACTTGCGTAAATGCGTCCGAATACAACTTATCACAATTCATTTCAGGGTGATTTGCAGCTACATAAACAGATTGAGGCTCAGTGTCTTGACTTAGGAAATAACCACCTTCTTCATCATCTGCAATTTGTATATAATTCAATCTCCAATCTCCAAATGTAGAATTAATTCCTGTTGATGAGCAAGTGCCGTTAGTAGCAGCTTCGGTAAATAAATTTGATCCATTTTTTATGTAATGTTCAATCTTATCAACTTGCTGTTTGGCAATTTGAATATCTGAAATTAAAAGTCGTCCAACCCCAATATCAAGCATATCTGTAGCTGAAATCGATTCTGCATCACCTAATATTCCATAATAATCATCTGTAACCAATGCTGCAATATGATTTTCTGAATTTAACATTTGGTAGGTTGGAATATAATTATTGTTATTGGCTACCCTGTTTTTTGGATCATACGTTCCATCACCAAATAATAAGAGGTATTTTGGTAATGTTGTAGCATTTAATGTTCCTCTATCAAAAAACATTTTAGCAAACATTCTAATAGCGGTTGGATCAAGCATACCAGAACTATACTCGTTATAAACTTGTTCAGTTGTAACAACATTCACTAGCATTCCTTCATTTCTATGCAAATCAGCTAACCTATTTGCATAAGTCAAAAAGCTTTTATGTGTCACAATTAAATAATCAGCTTGAGCTAAACCATGCAAGTTTTGTGATTCAACAGACCCAACAATTTCAGGAATGAAGAAAATAGTTCCATCTGTTGCAACAAAACTTCTCAAAGTATCTGTTTCTTGAACAAATTCATATACCCCAGAAGACAAATTACCATTAATTAATTTCGGAATATGTCTGTTAGTTATGTCCCAAATGGCACCATTTGTTGGAAAACTAGAAACTTGAAACTGACTTACGTTGCCACTTCCAACTGAATTCAAATCCCTAAAATTAAATTGATTGCCCGTAAATACAAGTGATCTTCTAGCATTTAAAAGTATCCGATCTAAATAAACCATTGTATTTGGTGAATTACGCGTAATTGCTATTTTAAAAGGCAATGTTGCTGTTGGATTTGTTAAGCTCATTGACTTTGTTGATTGCACATAATCAGCAGATACAGAAGGTAAAATTGATGTAGATAAAACCGTTCCATTTACAGAGTATACTTGACTTGTGCCAACAGAACTTGCTGAATTAGTTGCAATAGCAGTCTTGAAAAAAGCAGGTTGACTTGAAATAATATTTGGAACTGAAAAAGAAAAAGTTCGCTCTAATTCAGTATCAAACAATTCACCATACCATCTTTGTCCACCTTTTACCAAGCTAATTAAATCATTTTCATAAATGTCATAAAATGAATAATTTGTTATTGTGTTCGTTACTGAACTAGGTGAATTTGAAATTGGCTGAATGCGTAAAGGCGATTCACCTGAATTGATATTAATATAATAGTACGAATATTCCGAATATATATTTCTATCCTGATCAAATTCTGCGGTTCCATTGGCGTACCATCTATTTGGACCCCAACCATAAAATAAAATATAATCAGCATCATCAAACGTTCCATCCGACTCACCGATAACAAGAATTGCATTTTTTGCTAAGTCATCCGTTCGAGGCAAGGAATTCAATTCTGGTAATTTACCATCACCATTTCCATAAATATTTATTTGCTGAGGGTTTAAACCTGCGACTCCAATACCACAACTTTCCAAAAATGCTTTGTCTATTTTATAAATACCATCATTTTTAACACTTATTTTATACCAAGTGCCAGAACCAGATTGAAGGACGGAGTTTGTAACAAAACTTTTTTCTAAAGGATTTGGTTTTTTTACATTTTCTAAAATGATCTCAAAAGAAGAAATCCTATTAACTACGCCATTTTTTAAAATATAAGGAAAAAGATAAGCGACAGCATAAAAATCCTTACCAGATTCTGTTATTTTATATTCAATTTGGAGAGAATCTGTTACGTTAAACGAAAATTCTTTTAAATAATTTAAATCAATATTTGGTGCAACCTCAGAAACTACATTTGAAACATTCATTTCATAATTTGCAGATTTAAGTTGTTTCGTCCAAAAATATATTGGTTTACCATTATCTAATGTTTGATCAATAATTGATGGGGCAACCGTTGTTCTTCCCTCATATATCAATGTAATTGGTTCTTTCCAAACTATTTGTTGTTTGAAAACTTCTTGAGCATACAAAGAATTTATACCACCAAATAAAAAAATAAAAATGATCTTGAATAAAAAATTTGACTTCAATAAATTTGAAAAACCCATTCGATAAAAACTTAAAGATTAAAATAACTCAACAAAAAACGGAATAAAACTTTGATTATTTTGTTTGATTTATAATATTTGTAACCTTAATTTAAAATTTGCGTTATCTTTGGTCAGATTTCGTTGTTCTATTAACACTCACTAATGAAAGGATTTAAACGTTTAATAACTACTTGTTCATTCTTATGCTTATTCGCTGGAGTAAGTGCTCAAGACCCTACGTTTACTCAGTTTTATTCGAATCCGCTCTATTTGAATCCTGCCTTTGCTGGTTCATTTGGATGTCCAAGATTTGCATTAAACTATCGTAATGAATGGCCGCAGCTTTCAGGGAACTATGTTACTTATAGTGCATCTTACGATCAATATTTTAAAAATATTTCTGGTGGATTTGGTGTTTTAGCAACACATGACCAACAAGGACAAGGCACAATTAAGACTTCTATGCTAGGTTTGGTCTATTCTTATCATTTGACTTTAGGAAGAAAATGGAAGATGTTATTTGGCGTTCGAGCATCTTGGTATCAAAAATCATTGGATTGGGATAAATTGACTTTTGGTGACATGATTGACCCAAGAAGAGGATTTATTTATGCAACAGGTGATGTTCCTAGAGGTGGGTCACGTGGGTTCTTTGATGCATCTGC
>CANNKP010000154.1 GCA_947505255.1 Flavobacteriales bacterium | reverse complement strand
TAGTGTATTCTGAATTAATAAATTTCATCAAATCTAAAAAATAGGGCTTTTGAAATTCTTCATTCAACGCCAATTCCCACGATTTTTCTAAATACATCTCCATTCTTCAAATTTACAATATTCGTGTAAATTGTTTTTAAATAAATTAATTTCTTCGATTATCTTTGTTTCTATGAAAAACAAGCATTTTTTATTTATAATAGTCACTCTACTGTTTTTTTCTTGCAACGAAGCATCAAAAGAAAAAAGTAAAAAAACAGTTCCTAAAGTTGAAGAAAACCAAACAGTTGAGCAAATGGCTAAACGTCATTTAGAAAGCCAATTATCAATTCCTGCAACTGAAAAATATTCCTACCACATTTATAAAGCACATTTAGATGAAGATGAGAAAATCGATGCAATAATTACTTTAAATAGAGTAGATTTTGCATTAGAAGAAGCATCAGGATCAAAAAAAACTGCTAAACAAGCAGAATTGGGTTTTATAGGTAATTACAATTATATCTTTTATTTTGATGGTGGATTAAATAAAATTTCACCCCCAATTGCAATTCCTTCAAGTCCTTTAGCTGAGTTAAAAATAAATTTTGAAAATATTCAATCAGAATCGTATAAAGATGTTTTAGTTGATTTCAGAATATTAAATGCCTCTTACAAAGATTATTATACTATTTCTAACCATATTCCACGACGTGTATTTCAATGGAAAAATTTTGATGGTTTGAAGAGTGATGTTTCAGAAGCATACACTTTTGACTATACGGATGGAACAATGGGAATGGTAAAAGACATTTTGGTAAAAAAAGCTACGTTGATTCAGCCATCAAAAGATGTTGATATTTACACATATGAACCTATTTTAAAAGAAAGTGATGAAATTGTTTACCGATTTTTCTATCATCCAGATCAAGGAAAATATATGACACAAAAAAAGAATATGAAATAGAATCAAAAAAGGCGACAATAAAATGTCGCCTTTCCTTTTTTAAAATTTATTCTATTAAAAGTTTCCTCTTAAAGTCAAAATAAAATTACGGCCTGGTGCAGAAATATTAGATGCAAACTGACGATAATTTTTATCCAAGATGTTTTCACACGCTACTTGCATTCCTAGAAACTTGTTAAACTGATATCCTAATCGAATATTTACAGTATACCAAGATGGCATTCCTTGTGGCAATGCATATGCTTCATTATCTTCACCAGATGGACTATATTCAGCTATTTTTTTCATGGCACTGTAGTTCACAAATAAATCAGCTTTGAATTTGTTTTGATGAATTTGGAAACCAAACTTACCAAACATTGGTGGAATATGATCTAACGGAATTGCAGTTGAATCTGTCACAATGCGTGCATTCGTGTAGTTATAAGT
Organism: Flavobacteriales bacterium; assembly: GCA_947505255.1. Lineage (GTDB taxonomy): Bacteria > Bacteroidota > Bacteroidia > Flavobacteriales_D > Crocinitomicaceae > M0103. The sequence continues at coordinate 5,056 of CANNKP010000154.1, read as the reverse complement.
TGCATAGGCAGTAACGTTATTATTCAACTTCGCATTCATGTTTAATTCCAAGCCATATAAATATGCTTTGCTCGCATTTGTAGTTGCTACAACTTTACTCATTGTTCCAGCATACATAATGGAATCTTGTCCATTATAAGTGAAGTTTTGAGTAGTTAATGCATTTCTATAAAGTGTATAATAACCTGTTGCTTGGAGTGTTAACCAATTTCCAAAAGTATTTGAAATTCCAACTTCACCATTGTAAGTATATTCAGGTTTTAAGTTTGCATTCGGAACTGTAATATTACCAGCAGTTGATTCGAAAACTTTACTTAAATCATCTACGTTTGGAGCTCTAAATCCTGTTGAAACTAAAGCCGTAATGCGGCAGTCTTCTGATGGCATATAAACTACACCTAAATTACCAGTTAATGCTGAATTATTCTGTTTCGCCTCTTTGAAAGGGAAATTAAAGAATGTTGTGTCTGTAAATTTCGCATTCAATCCAACATTTGAAAAACGCAAGCCATCATTTAAGATTACTTTGTCTGTAATTTCCCATGTGTGCGTTGCATAAACAGCAATTGAATTCATCGTTGCTCCACCCGACGCATAACGCGTATCCAAAGGAGATTGGTTTCCAGTTGCAATATCTTTTGTGAAAGCTGTTGAATTCACTTTATTGTACCAACCCTCTAAACCATACCGAATTTCATGTTTCCCCATTTTCTTTGCCATATCAAGATTAGAAGTAATAATATCCAAGTTTTCAAAACGGTTATTTTGATTTACAGTATTAAACTTTCTGTCAATACGACTTTCTTCAATCTGTTGGTAACCCAAAATAAACCGTGCATTATCATAGAACGCATTTGACTTAGATAATCCCAATGTATAAGAAGCCAACAATCTATTTTGAGGGCCATAATTCCATTCAGCAAATTTTGCTGTACCGCCAGAAGTTTGCGTTAATCGGTCATAACGTGGTACATTGGAAGATGTTGAATATTGTAAATTCACCAAATGCTTCACTGTTGAACTTTGTTGGAACAAGAATTTTTGCAATACATCAATTTGAGTATAACCAGATCCTACTTGAACATTTGTATCTGCATTCACAAAAACAGAATCTTTTCCATCTACTCGTTCAACATACCATGGACGAGAACCAAAATTCCCAACTGATGGCTCACGATTAGCACCTTGACGAAGATCACCATAATTTGAATAAGTAAATGATGTTAATGAACCAAACTTTTTTCCTCCTACAGACACATCTGCATGAGCTGCATATCCTTTATTTGCAGACATATAACGTGCAAATGCTCCAGCTTTTACTTTAATTTTTCCATCAGTTGATAATAATGGATTTTTAGTTGTAAAGGACATAACGCCACCTAAAGCATCTGAACCATAAACAACCGATCCAGGGCCAAAAATCACCTCTACTCTATCCAACATTGCATTATCTAACGTGATAATATTTTGAAGGTGACCACCTCGGTAAATTGCTGTATTCATTCTAATTCCGTCTACAACCATTAATACTTTATTTGTCTCAAACCCTCGGATGATCGGACTTCCTCCACCAAGTTGACTTTTTTGAACAAAGACATTTCCAGTATTTGACATTACATCAGCGGTTGAACTTTGATTCATTGTTTGAATTTCAGAAGCTCGTAAAACTTGAATTTTTTGAGAAACATCTTTACGTTGTTCTTCAAATTTACTAGCTGAAACAACAATTTCATTTATAGAATTGATATTTTCTGACATTTTCAAACTGTTACCTTGAGCTTTAATTTGATCCAAGGAAATGGTAATTGGACTATACATTGCGTTTAAAAAAACCAATGTCTGAGTACCCTGAATACCAGAAAGAACAACGATACCCGATTGATTAGATTTGGTAATTAGTGTGTTTTCATTTAATTTATATACCTCAACATTTTCAATTGGTTGAAGAGAATTTTGGTCAATAATAGTAATTGACTGTGCCTGTGACATAAATAGTGTCGAGAGGCAAAACAGAAGTAAGCCTATTTTTTTCATAAGAAATTTCTTTGTAATTAATAATTGCAGCATCTAAAAAGATGCTATTTTAAAATTATTAAGAAATCTGAGGTGGAGGAGAAACTTTTTGGATGGATTTCAGTGATAAATGTTCCAAATAATAGAAAGTTTCAATCGCATTCTCTTTGAAATAAATCAAATTAGTCGCATCAAAAACACTTACTGGTAATGCAGGTGTTTGCAACAGTTTAAACCAATTAGATATAGGTTTATGCTGATTATCGTCTCCTAAATTTGAAGAAACATTCTGATCTAATTTTGCAAAGAGTACTTTTTCTTGTTTATCGGAAATACATTCTAAATGAGTGATACCATTTTTATGACTTTTTCGAACTACATCATATAAATTATCATTCAAATTAAATTCATTTTTCTTCAACCAAATAAGCTCTTTTAATTGATTCGAATTAAAATCAAAGATTACGAGTTTATCTTTAGATACTCCTTTTTTTAATTGAGATTTGATTTCCTTTTTTAGTTGATAATGTGCAAATTCAAAATAACCCACAAATCCGATGATTTGAAAAGTTAAAAGAATCAATAAACTAAATGAGACTAGTTTTCGCACAATCAAAAGTATAACTTTGCATGGTAAAATCAAATAGCTATCAGAGAATTAAAAAATATAATATACTAATCTAAATGCAAGGATTCATCAAATCAACAAAAACATTTCGATATTCCACATTAGGGAATCCTGAAACAGCTAAAACAATTTTATATGTTCTGCACGGTTATGGTCAATTATCTGAATATTTTATTAAGAAATTCGAAAATCTGCAAGATGACTATTTCATTGTTGCACCAGAAGGAATGCACCGTTTTTATTTAAAAGGCTCTTCAGGCAGAGTTGGTGCGTCTTGGATGACAAAAGAAGATCGGGACAATGATATTTCAGATAACTTAAACTGGCTGAATGAATTAGCTGATGATTTATCTACCAAACATCAATTTGAAAAAACAATTCTGTTAGGTTTTTCGCAAGGAGGAGCAACAGCTTTAAGATGGTCCAATAATAGCAGCATGAAAATTGACCAATTAATTATTTGGGCAGCTGTCTTTCCCCCAGATTTAGTAATTAGTATGGAATTGATTAATTCCAATTCTAGAAATAGATTTTTTGTTATTGGAAATAATGATGAATTTTATTCAGAAAATCAAAGAGTTGAACTTATTAACTATTACAATTCCACTGGATTTATATCTTCAATTTACGATGGTAATCACGATATTAATGTAAAAACATTAAAATCTCTTCTCAATTCTACTAATTAAGTTAAATTAAATATTTTTTATTTGGCACAATTTCTGATATTTGCACCGAAAAACAAACGAACATGAAATTATTACTTACACTTTTAGTATTATTATCTTTTAACAGCTTCGGTCAAGACGCAAAATCGCAGGGCATTTTAGACAAGCTTTCAACAAAAATGAAAACTCAAAAATCATTTTATATTGAATTCACTGCAAATATTAAAAATGCAACAAGCGGTTCAAATGAAAGTGAAACCGGAAAAGGTTGGGTAAAAGGAGATAAATTCTATGCTTCTTATGGCGATAATACAATCATCTCAAACGGAATTAAATCATGGACAATTGTCAAAGAGGAAAAATCAGTTTATGAAACTGATGCAAATGAAGCTGGAGATGAAGGAATGAATCCAAAAAAATTGATGACAATTTGGGAAAGCGGATTTAAAAACAAATACGAAAAAGAAGATAAATTAAACAATGAAGTTGTTCACGTAATATACTTATATCCAAAGAATGCGGCGAAGGTTGATTATCACACGATCATTTTATACATCTCTAAAACATCCAACGAATTGAAAAAAGCCATTATGAAGGCAAAGGATGGAACGGTTATGACATACACCCTTACAAAGTTTCAATCAAATCCAACAATTGAAGATTCAAAGTTTGTTTTTGATATTAAAAAATATCCAGGATATACATTAATTAAGGATTAAAATTATGACATTAAAAAAAGGCTTCCATTCGTCAACTGACGAACGGAAGCCTTTTTTTATTTCTTCTTTTTTAGTTTCTGACCTTTAGTCTTAGGTCTACCATATTTTTCTTGCTTGGCTTTTTTCCAATCTTTTCTAACATTAACTTTTTGATTCTTCGCAGATTTCTCATGAAAAGCATCACCAACATTTTCTCTTTTAGGAATTTTAATGTCAACATTCGGCATATTGATTTTTGGTTCCTCATCGTAAATCAATTCAGTTGAGATTTCTAAATCAGCAGGCAATTTCAAATACTTGATTTTGATTTTACCTAAACCTTCATCAATTCTGTCATTCAATGTTTTTTCATATTCAGAGAATAAACTAATTGCTTCACCTTCTTGGTCAGCTCTACCTGTTCTACCAACTCTGTGAATGAAATTCTCAAAATCATCTGGTGCATCAAAATTGATGACATGAGTCACTTTTGAAATATCCATTCCTCTCGAAATAATATCAGTTGCTATCAAAATTGTTGTTTCACCACTGTGAAATTTATTTACAGCATTGAACCTGAAATTTTGTGATTTATTCGAATGGATTACACCCAAACGATCTTCAAATTTCTGCGACAATCTCTCGTAAACAACATCAGCATACGATTTACTAGAAACGAAAACTAATACTTTTTCCATTTCCTTAGTGGTCGAAAGTAACTGTTCAAGGAGATTTAATTTCGTGTTAAAATTAGGAACTTTATACCCAGTTAAAAGGATATTTTCTAATGGTGTTCCAGCTGGAGCTGCCTCAATTTTCGCCGGCGAGATAAAGTAATCTTCAAGCAACGCTTCAACTTCTTCATTCATAGTAGCTGAAAAAAGCATACTTTGTTTCTTCTCAGGTAAAAGTTCTAAAACATTTTTCAATTGGTGTCTAAATCCAAGATTAAACATTTCGTCAACTTCATCAACGACTAATTTTTTTATTCCTTTCAAGACTAAATCACCCCTCAACACCAAATCCAATAATCTTCCTGGCGTTGCAAC
>CANNKP010000153.1 GCA_947505255.1 Flavobacteriales bacterium | reverse complement strand
GATTTGTTCTTCTAATGCCTTAAGTGGCTCTTCGAAATCTAAATAAACTGACATAATTATTCATTTTTGAGAGGCGAAAGTTACGAAAATAGTTTAGTTCTTCTACTTTTGTTCTATGATATTATTTCCACCGGCAAAGATAAATCTTGGTTTGAACGTGTTGCATAAGCGCGCTGACAACTATCATGAATTGGATTCATGCATGCTGCCTATACCGTTTACAGATGTATTGGAAATACTGCCGGCAAAAGAGTTTTCGTTTATTCAAACTGGAAATTCAATCCCATGTTCTTTGGAAGATAACTTATGTGTCAAAGCATATCGTTTGATGGTTGAAAAGTTCGCTATTCTGCCAGTTTACATTCATTTGCGCAAAGAAATCCCTATGGGAGCTGGATTAGGAGGAGGGTCTGCTGATGCTGCTTTTGTGCTCAAAGGAATCAACGATTTATATCAATTAAATTGTTCAATTGAAGTTCTTCAAGAACTCGCTGCAACACTTGGCTCTGATTGCCCATTCTTTATAAGAAACGAAGCACAAATCGCACAGGGTAGAGGAGAAGTCTTGTCTTCTTGTAATTTAAATTTAAAAGGATATTACCTGAAAATCATCAATCCTGGAATTCATATTGGAACGAAAGAAGCGTATGATGGAATCGTTTTCAATGAAAATCAGCTATCTGTAAAATCAATTATTGAAGGACCAATTTTGAATTGGAGGGAAGAATTAAAAAATGATTTTGAATCGAGTGCATTTAAAAATCATCCTGAATTAGGTCAAATCAAAGAGCAATTGTATCATGAAGGTGCGATTTATGCTTCAATGTCAGGAAGTGGATCAACGATGTATGGCATTTTTTGGGATGAACCGAAGTTGAGCTATTCTGAAAATAAAGATTATTTGGAATTGATTGTTTTAATTTGAGAATTTGAGAATTTCAAATATTCAAATTTTAAATTTTTGAAAACTATGTGGCCTATGTGTCTATGTGTTTCAAAAAGGATCACGAATCACGAATTTCATTTTTTCACCACCCTTTTCACTAATCTATCTCCAAAATCATTCTCGATAATTACCAGATAAATTCCATTTGAAAAAGCTGTTAAATCTATAGTTGTAGAATGCGAGAATCCGTTATTTGAAACAACTTCATTTCCATATAAATCAACAACGGTGTAATATAAAACATCCTTTTTTTCTGAATACAAAGTTAAAGTTCCATCAGTTGGATTTGGATAGATGATAAGGTCTAATTCGTTTTTCAATTCTTCAACATTAGATTGACTATTAGGGTTAACTTCTAAATGATAAAGACCTCCCAAATCTTGTCCAACAAACATATTTAAATAGCCATCATGATCTATATCATTCACATGAAAAGAACTGTAAGCGCCAACGTTTATGTTCAAGAAATTATCAGAAATTAAGTTGAAACTACTCCCTGAAATGAGGTTTGTTTCAATGTCAGAATAGTAATGAAGTTTTCCATCTATTCCTCCTAAAAATAAATAAAGCGTGTTATTTTCTTTAACGAAATGAGGTACAGGATAGCCATCAGGAGATGTCGTGGCAAGATCGATATTCCCTAATGTATCATTCGTTAATTGAAAACTTGGACTCGAAACTGACCCAATGTTTTGATAATAAAGAATTTCTCCTGTTTTTTTTCCAATAATTAAATCCAACAAATTATCTTGATTCAAATCGAAAAGTTGAGGTGAAGCATATTGTCCAGCTGTTATTGTTGAACCTAAATTATCAGCGTAATTAAGAATAGGTGCTGCAAATGAAATGGCTGGTGAAATACTTGTATTTTGATAATAAACCAACGTTCCATTTTCTAATCCTAGAATTAAATCTTCATCACCGTCATTGTCTAAATCTCCAAAAGTTGGCACCATTCTCAAACCAAATGTTGAATTAGTTAAATTCAAAAAATCGTTATCAATAAAAGTAAAAACAGGATTTGTTAGTGTACCTGTATTTTTATAATAGGCAATACTTCCTTCTTTATTCAATGTAGGTTTATACCTGAAAAAATTTGTGACAAAAAGATCTTCCAAACCATCTTGATCAAAGTCGAAAAAAGTTGGAATACTACTTGCTCCATGCTCAATCATTTCATTTTGAAGAAAATCATTTACTTGAAAAGAGAACAAAGGATTATTATTTGTCCCAACGTTTTTGTACTGTAAAACACTTGTTTCATTTTCAGAAATGTTTTTGGCATTTGTCCCAACTATTAAATCTTTTTTACCATCAAAATCGGTATCAACCCAGAACGCAGCAGGAAAAACTTGAATGTTAGCAGGTAATGAATTACTTGGGAAAGACCCATCAACACTAGTAATAAGTGAATTTGTGTTAGGCGCAGATCCTCCATTTGTTAATAAATTCAAATTTGGATAGGAAACGTCACCAAGTATTAAATCTAGTACACCTGAATTATCAATATCTAGAGCCAAAACGGTTGAACCTGCGTGTTTGGGTTCAATGCCAGTAGGTTTTTTTTCTTCATTAGAATTGTCAAATACAGGAAGTTCAGCTCCCGGAACATTTCCTGTTGTACATTCCAACGTAGCGTCATTTAAATAAACGCTATTTGTATTCAAATCTTCACGATATCCGCCCCAACATTGATTTTTTAGCACAAACTTTAAAGAATCAGGGATGCCATACAATTCCATACTTTGATTTTGATGGTATTCTAAATGCTCACCACTAATATGATAAGTTAGAATATCTAAATCTCCATCACCTTCAACATCTACAAGTGCAGGAATATCGGATGAACTCACGTATAAGTTCAAGTAGGATCCCCAATAATCAGAATACAGTAAATTCTTTGCTACAACCCATTGAATTCCGTTTGTAAAATCACCAACATTTCTATAAACTTTAATTCCTCCAATTCCATAAGCGAAAAGATCCTTTCTCCCATCATTGTCATAGTCAACCATCATTGCGCGGTATCTTATGTCAGAAGGAAAAGAAGTTTGCGCATTATATTTTAATTTATATTGCTTTACTCCTCCAATTATTTCTTGAAGAAAAACACGAATATTATCACTGCTTCGATCAAATACAAATAAGTCGAGGTCTCCGTCGAAATCGAAATCGAAATCGGAAAATTGAACATAATTTAATCCCCCTGACCAAGCTAATTTTAAGGTGTCAGATCCATTTTTTACCACAATTGAGTCAGAATATTCAAAATTGAACTGAGCTTTCAATTGATTGAAAGTCAATGTAAAAAAGCTAAAGATTAAAATTAATTTCACCATAATTCACTGTAGTAAACGAAAAAAAGTATTTTTAGAAATCCAATATAGACTTAAAAACAAAATTTAATATAAGGCAACTTTGTTGTTCCAAATTAGTCAATTTTGTAAACAAATAAAAATATATGTATAAAATTACTGCCCTTTTCGTCTTGCTTTCAACTGGATTAATGTATGCTCAAGATAGTGTTTCTGTGCTCTTTATTGGGAACAGTTATACCTACGTAAATGATTTGCCAACGATTTTTTCAAATTTAACCACTTCGTTAGGTGATGAGGTGACGGTTGATTCCAAAACGAACGGTGGTTTTACTTTTCAAAATCATGTAAATGATCCAATTACATTTTCTAAAATTCATTCAAAACCATGGGATTTTGTCGTGATACAAGGTCAAAGTCAAGAACCATCTTTCGAAACAAGTCAAGTAAATATCAATACATTACCTCCTGCCGTGCAAATTGCAGATAGTGTTTATGCGAATTCATATTGTTCTCAATCGCTTTATTTTATGAGTTGGGGCAGACAAGTAGGTGACCCACAATGGGATTCAATAAATACGTTTGATAAAATGAATGGCCGTTTGAGAAATGCTTATTTGCGGATCACAGATTCTGCTCAAGCTTCTGTTGCTCCAGTTGGTGTTGCATGGAAATATATACGAGACAATTATCCAACGATAAATTTATATTCTCCAGATGGTTCGCATCCAAGTTTGGGAGGAACCTATTTGGCGGCATGTACTTTTTATGCATCAGTTTTCCGAAAAACGCCTGTTGGAGCAAGCTATACTGCTGGTTTAGATTTGGTGACAGTCAATGCCTTGCAAACTGCTGCCGCTTTGTGTGTTTTAGATAGTTTAGACACTTGGCATTTGAGGGCTAAAGAAGACATTTCAATTGCAAATTTTCAGTATCAAATAACAGGTAATTCAGTTCTGTTTGTCAATGATAGTTGGAGAAGCACAGATTTTGAGTGGATTTTTGATGATGGTTCAACTTCATATGAAATAAATCCGAATCATACTTTTCTGAACGAAGGAGTTTATAATGTTCAGTTGATTTCATCAAGCGAATGTGGAGATGATACGTTATCTATAGAAGTGGTAATTGGTCCATTGACGGTGAATGATTTGAATCTAAATCAGTTAATAAAGAAAACGAAAGCTCCAGGAATATTTAATATTGAAGGATTTGAAAATTTAAAGTTGAATGCTTTTGCAATTTATGACATCACTGGAAAGGAAATTAAATTAGCAAATAGTGATTTGATTCAACCTGATAACAATTCATTGATTATCGATCTTCGTGAATTTCAAAATGGCATGTATTTTCTGAAAATTTCCACAGATTCGGGAGAGTTAACAATTGATTTACAAAAAATTGATTTCTAGATTTTATTGCAGTTAAAAGGTTATAAAAAAGGGTGGTCTTGTCGAACCACCCTTTTTGTTTTAAATTATTTCTATCATATTCGATTTCAATTTTCTCACTTTTTTAAGATGTTGAGTTGTATCATCTTCAGAACGGTAACCTAGTGCACAAGCAACTGTAGCGTGCAAATTTTTTGCTTTTAAATTCAATACTTCATCGTATCCATTATGATCAAATCCTTCCATTGGAGCTGCATCAATTTTCATTTGAGCCGCTGCATGAATCAGTTGACCTAAAGCAAGATAAACTTGTTTACCATTCCATACAAGCTTTTGATCAGAATCAAAATTATTGATTGTTTTTTTCATAAAGTCACCATAACCAACTAATAAGTTTACATCTATTTCTCTCGTTGTGGCCGTATTTAAAATATGTTCATCGATATGTGAATCTTTGACGTCAAGATAAGCGCATAAAACAAGCAAATGCGACGCATCAGTAATTTGTGGCTGTCCATAAGATTTAGCTTTAAGTTGTTCTCGAATTGCAGGGTTGTCTATTACTAAGACTTTAAATGGTTGCAATCCATAAGCAGAAGGAGCAAGACGCAAAACTTCAAGTAAAGTAGTTAAATCGTCTTCTTTTAGTCTTTTGGTTGTATCGAATTTTTTTGTGGCATAACGCCAATTTAAATTGTCTATTAACGTATTCATGTTGTTACTGTTTAAAAATTAATTGAATTGTTCTTTTCTGTTTATATTAATCAAAATCCATTGGTATTTCAATTGCTAAAATTTTACTTTGACTATTTGCTTTCAATATTACTTTATCAGTATCCCAAACACCTAAAGCATCTTTTTGTTTTAATAGTTGGTTGTTAATAGTGACTTCACCATCTATTAGCATGAAATAAACACCATTTTCTTTTGAATTCAATGAATATGAAATTTCAACATTACTATCTACTTCAGCTATTTTTATCCATGCATTTTGATGGATCCATGTTCCTTCATCCTCCTTGTTTGGACTGACCAACTGTAAAAAGTTGTTTTTCATTGCTTGTACGTTCATCTCAAATTGGTCGTAGCGAGGCACAACATTACGCTTGTTAGGAAAGATCCAAATTTGAAATAAGCGCAATTCTTCGTCTTTACTGGGATTGAATTCACTGTGTTGAATTCCTGTTCCAGCACTCATAACTTGTATTTCTCCCGTTTTGATGATAGAGGAATTCCCCATACTATCCTTATGTGCAATGGATCCTGCTAGCGGAATAGTTATTATTTCCATGTTATCATGAGGGTGTGTTCCAAATCCAGCTCCTGCTGAAACTATATCATCATTTAAAACACGTAAAGCACCAAAATTTGTCTTATCAGGGTTATACCAACTTGCGAAGCTAAAAGAATGTTTTGCATTTAACCATCCATGATTTGCTGCTCCTCTAGAATTAGATGCGTGAAAGATTGTTTTCATTGAGTAAATTTTATTTCTTCTGCAAATATACAATAAACCTTTTTATATTTACCATGGTATATAAATATGACTGAATGATTATTTCATTTAAAAGTGATGCAGGTCACTTTTTGTATTGTGAATTAAGATTAACATTGAGCACAATAATTTTCTCTGAAATATTTTTGTTAAAAGATGGTATAATTGGGTTGTTTTCATGTTCTGAAAAACGAGAAAAAACAGCGCCAATTCGAAAAGAATTAGTTGAAGCAGTATCCGCAAGTGTTGCGATTGCTCGAGCATTAATCAATAACCCATCTATCATTGTGGGGGATGGGAAGATAATTTCTTAGGCCTTATCGTGAAATTTAT
>CANNKP010000152.1 GCA_947505255.1 Flavobacteriales bacterium | reverse complement strand
TTTTATAATTGGTTATGTTGTTGTTAAACTTTTATAGTTATCACATATAAGCAAACCCAATGGCGCGGATTTGTAACCCGAAAGGCGGGATTTTTACCACAAATGTTGATGCGGAGAACTGAACCGCCAATTTTGCCAAACGGCTGTTAGCGGTAGTTATTACATATTATATCTAGTTCTTTCCTTAATTTCTTTTATTAAATCCTTGCATGGATTTTTTGATTTAAGCCATAAGATTGCAAATATTATTGCTACTACAGTTGATGCACCACCAATTAATCCATTCCAGAAAATTTCAGAGTTAAACAAGTTAACCTTTTGGTATTGATTTATGGAATTTATACAACAAGGAACTCCTATTCCTAATCCTGTTAATGTGACATCTTTCCATATTGATGAAGAACCTTCTTCAATAATGTTTAATTCTGAAGGAGTTATACTGTAAAATGTTTTTGTTAAATCTATATGTATGTGAGTTTGTGGTGTAGCAGTATTTAAATTTTGAATATTAGCCTGACCAGTTTGTGGTGTATTATTTTGCATTTTTTACCTCCTCTCCTAAAAGCCAAGTATAGTGAAATGTTTTCCCTCCTTTGTTGAGAGAGTAAACTCTATAATTTAACAACAATTTTCTATTATTTAGAGTTCCAATTTCTAAAGGCTCTACGTTTCCGATTCCTATAGAATTATTAAAATTATTAAAAGTTAATTTTGCTCCAACTTTATCATAATTTTCAGCTTTAATTTTTGGTTCTTTTTCTTCAGAATCAGAAACAAATACTACTCTAATTGTGAATCCAATATTTTCAGCAATTGAAAAATCTATTGGTTCATTTTCAATACTGACAATAGTTCCAGATTCTAGAATGTCATATTTTCCAACTTTAATTTTCATTTTTTTAAGTTTTGATATTGTTCTACGATTTTTTTAAATAATTACTGCTAACGGTTTCGGGCTTGGCGAAGTGGCGGATTTAGAAGCACTTACTTTCAATTTAGCACTAATGTTCATTTGAAAACCAAATGTTCAATTTAGCACTGAACCCGCCATTTTGCCAAACTGCTGTTAGCCGTTCGGTGTTTTTGTTTGTATTATAAATTATTGCTTCATATTGTCAAAATGTAGTTTGTCATTATCTGATATTAATTTCATTAAATATTTTGCAGATTGATGAATTTCTTGAGGATTCATTGAGCCATTTATCGAATGAGATAGAATATTACAAACTTTAATTAACAAACCAAGTTTGGTTTTTTGATTGTTGCTTGTTATGTTGAAATGACTTTCAATTTGCTTTTGGAGATTACTCGTAAAGTTCAAATCTTTTCCAATTTTAAAACCATACCATTCTTCAAAAATTCTCCTCATTACATTAGGATAGTGATATATCTGACATTCAGTTTTTAATTCTTCTTCAGTTTTTTCGGAGAAAAAATAAATTTCTTTAAACAAGTAATTATATGGTTTTTCAATATTGTAAGATTTAAACAACTCACTTTTACCAATATTCTTTTTTATTTCAAAAGTTGCATATTTAGATTTAATTTCAACTCCATTTTTATCTGTTTTGTCGTCCCAAGCTTTTTTGCCATAAGATAAATTACAGTAGTCCTCCCAAGAATGAGTTAATACAAAGATTTGTTGATTTGGGAGTTCCAAAAGATTTTTCATAAGTTCCAAAATGTAAAACTTATTTGAATCATCCATACTTGAAATTGGGTCGTCAACTATGATAAGTTCAATTTCAGGTTTTACGCTCTTTTGTTTGTTGTCTGAAAAAAGTTCATAATAGAAAAACAACAATGCTAAAAGGTTTTTTTCTCCTTCACTAATATCCTTAATTGTAAGAGTTGCATTTTCGTTGGTGCTTTTGATAATGTAATTTTTGTTGTCAGTATCAAGCTCAACCTTTAACGAAATATTTATGTCATTCAGAATTTGAGAAACAAAATCAGCAAAATCTTTTGTTAGACTTTTCTGTTGTTTTAAATCTTGAATTTCTTCTTTCTTTTTCTTATTGTTCTCTCGATTTTCCTCAAGTTCAGTTTCTTTGTCTTTAACCTCCTGTAGATTATCTTTTATAGAACTTGATTTTAGGATTTCCAAGCCAATTGCGCCTTTTACTAAAGTGGTAAGGTTATTTAGTTTCTTTCTTAACTCTAATAATTGTTCGTTTTTAGTTTTAGAGATAGTTGATATTGATTCTTCAATCTCTTTCCAAGTTTCTGCTAAAAGTTCAAAGTCGAAATTTTCTTGAATTTCAATGTTGTCAATTTTCGATTGACACGAAATTATAAGAGTTTCAATAGTTTGTTTCTTTTCAGAAATTGAGGAAAAATATTTCTCAATCTCATTGCCAATGTTGGTGGTGTATGTTTTAGATTCTTTCTCAATAGCTTTTATGCTCTCAAAAAGATTTTGAAGCTGTTCTCTGAATTGCTTTAGCTTTTCTTTTGCCTTGTGCTTTTTGTTTTCTTTGTATTGAGCTATTTTCGATTTGACATCTGAAAAATCTAAATTACCCGCACAGAATTTGCAGTTATCGCCCTCTTTGTGAAGTTTCAAACCTGATTCAATCCATTGAACAACTTCAAATTCCGGGATTGATATATCTTCTCCAAACTTTTCTTTGAATATTACTTTTACTTCTTCGATTAAAGTTGTTTGAATTTTAGATAGGTTTAATGGTCTCAAATTTTCGTTCTGTGCAATTTGTTTTTCAATTGCATTGTCGCCATTAATCTTTATCAGTTTATTTTCATCTGCTTCTATTTTTTTAGCATCCTGAAAATCTTTTTTGTAAAGTTCAATTACTCGTTCAACAGATTCCTCTTTGGATTTTCTTTGAATGTTAGCTTCGCCCTTTCGCCTATCGTGAATTTTGTCTATTTCAGTTCTAATTTCCTTGCGTAATTTGGCGATATATGTGTCAAGTTTACCAATTTCATCTTCTTTGATAATTAGCTTTTCAAGTTCTTTAATCTTGTTTTCTATATCAACGCCACCTTTACCAAAACTTGCCTCAACGCCTTTAATCTTACCCTCCGAATTTTCAAGTAATAATGAATTTGAGATGTAATCTCTATCGAAAATTCTAAGATTCTCAGGCTTTTTGGACATGTCTTTAAGAAATTCATCTTTAATACCAATAGCCATAGAACTTTTTCCTTTTCCATTGTAACCAAATAGAATGTTTTTGGCACGAAAAAGTAAGTCGTTGGGATTTGTGTAGCCAACAAAAGATTTATGCGTAAAATTATTTAATTTGATTAACATTAATTCTTGTTTTTTCGGTTTTGTCTGTCGGTTTTTGCGGTTCGCTACACTGACGGCTAACTTGTATATAGGCGCTATAAAGTAGCGACTATACACCGCTATTAGGGTAGATTTGCGCTACTTAGTAGCATTTCTAATTCAAATATGCAAAGAGAAACTAAACCCCCAAGATAGAAAAACGAATTCTTTGACCGCTATCATAAAGAAAAGCAACCATAGGGAAATGATATAGATCTGTATTTTCTTCATTATTGAATTACTGTTTATAAAAGTTCTTTGCTTATGAGTTTTATGTTTGTATTTTTCATTTGTTTGTTGTTTAGTTCTTTAGAGTTGCCGTCAACTAATTAATATCACTAAACAGTAATAATATTGCGAAATATATACAGCTTTGAACACAATCGAAATACGTGTTTTTACGTATTTTTCTTTTTCAAGAACAGACTTTTATGAAGTTTTTGTAAGCGCGGTTATGTGTAAGAACTTGTCTTTAAGGATTTTCATATCCTCACTTACTTTTCTATCCAAGACTTTGGCATAGTGCTGGGTGGTGCGTGGGTTTTTGTGACCTAGCTTTTTTCTTACGCTTTCAATGGTTACGCCCACGATGGTGCGGATTTATAATCATTCACCTTCATTGAAATTAACGAAGCTTAAATGATGGCTCAGCATAGTCTTTTTTTTAATATACTTGAATAGTATTGCTTTTAAACTATTCAAAAAATAGCTGATTATTGGTTATCAGCGATTTTCATCAATTTTCATTGATTCTCAGCGATGAGTAGCGATTACCAGCAGTTGGATACTGGAAAACTTGAAAAACAGGATATTTTTTGATTTAGCTGTATTCTCTCTACTAGAACCAATAGCCTCTTAATTAATATTTTGAGGTTATTTATTTAAAGTACCTATGCAATTTTCATTCTGGTTCTATTACTTTGTTTGCACCTTTTTTTTTCATTTCTTCTATGGTAGATGACCAATAAATAAAACCAACTATTGTTACGTTTAACCAAAACATATAATATAGGAAAATTATCAACACAAATATATTTTGTCAAGTATATTGTTTCGTTTACTTGACTTTTCGTAGAAATTATATATCTTTGTCACTAAAAATTTGGTATGACCATTTCGAAAAAAGTAGAAGCCGAAGTTAACAGAGTACCTATTGGTAGTACATTTACTTATCAGACGCTTGCTGTTGATTTTAATGAGTATGCTGCAGCGGCAAAAGCAATTGAGCGTTTGATAAAAAAAAAGGTAATCAAGCGGGTTTCAACAGGTGTATTCTTTAAACCTAAGAAAACCATTTTTGGGGAACTTATGCCTAGAGAAGATGAACTACTGAAAAATTATTTATTCGAAAAAAACAAAAGAATTGCATACATAACAGGTTTAAGTTTATATAATAAACTAGGATTAACAACCCAAGTGCCATCAACTATTAAAATAGCAAGTCGTGACAAACGAATTTTTGCTTCCCTAGGAAATCTGAAAGGAAAACCAGTTAAAAGCTATATTGATGTTTCTGATAAAAACTACTATGTTTTAGAAATCTTAGATGCCTTAAAAGACTTTAAGCAAATTCCAGATATGGATAAAAAATCAGGGGTATTACTTTTAACTGATAAAATTAAAAATTGGGATGATGCTGATAAAAAAATAGCATTAAAATATGTGCTAAAATATCCTCCAAGAGTACGTGCACTTTATGGTGCAATTGTAGAAAACGTATTGACTCCCGAAGAAGTAAAATCACTACAGGATAGTCTTAATCCATTATCGCAGTATGAATACAATATTTCCGAAGCAATACTCCCCAATGCAAAAAACTGGAATATACGATGAGATTACACGAAAACAAAGAACTGTATAAGGATGCTATACTGGCGACAGCGCAGCTAAAAGGTATTCCGGAAATTTATATTGAAAAAGATTACTGGGTTACCTTGGCATTGAATCGCATCTTCACGTCTAATACTGGAAAAGACGCCATATTTAAAGGAGGAACAGCTCTTTCAAAATGTTATCAAATTATTGAACGTTTTTCGGAAGATATTGATTTGGTTATGCTAAGAAATGATTCCATAACAAACAATCAGTTAAAAGCAAAAATTAAGAAACTTTCCAATTTGGTAGCTGAAACTTTACCCGAAATAGAAGTTGAAGGGATTACCAATAAAATGGGAATGATTCGAAAAACAGCGCACAGTTACCAAAAATCGTTTGAAGGCAGATTTGGTCAAGTACGTGATATTATTATTGTAGAATTTACTTGGTTAGGGAGTTTCGAGCCCTACTCTAAAGCAACGATAAGCTCATTTATTGCCGAAATGATGTATGAGACTAACCAAGACGTGTTGATTGAAGAATATAAGCTTAAACCTTTTGAAGTGCAAGTGGTAAGTATGGAACGTACTCTTTGTGAAAAGATAATGAGTCTAGTCCGATTTTCGTTTACTGAAGACCCAATTACCGATTTGAACAACAAAATTCGCCATGTTTATGATATATATAAATTACTAAATAACACTGCAGTTAATACTTTTTTCAATTCACTGGAGTTTGATAATCTCTTGATAAATGTAGCTAATGACGACCTGATTAGTTTTAAGAACAACAAAGATTGGCTCCTTAACCATCCTGCTACAGCGTTGATTTATGCCGATTCTGAAAATACTTGGAGGCAACTCAGAAATACATAC
Organism: Flavobacteriales bacterium; assembly: GCA_947505255.1. GTDB lineage: Bacteria > Bacteroidota > Bacteroidia > Flavobacteriales_D > Crocinitomicaceae > M0103. The sequence continues at coordinate 503 of CANNKP010000152.1, read as the reverse complement.
AACACTTCTTTTAAAGATTTAGTTTATGGCGAATTACCAGCAGAAGAAAAAATGACTGATACCTTAAAAACAGTCTACAATAGAATTGTTTCTGTAAGTTGGATAATTAACAACTAATATGCTACAGCTTTACAAATTGTGATACAGAATAATTGAAAAAAGTCTTGAAGCTCCGATTATTTTTTTTTTACAATTTGACCGAAAAAATTTCAAGAAATTCTATTAATTCGTTGGACAACAAGTCTATAGAGTTCACGAATAAGAACAAAAGCTTAAAAAAATTGTCCAAGCTTGCTTGAGGAATTTTTTTAAGCTTTTGTTCTTTCAAAGCGGAGCGTTCAGGGATGTTGCACCAGCAAACTCCCTGATAAGTATAGCCTTACTTTATCAAATAAATCTCCCTAAAACCCCACCTGCCGTAATATAGTCCTCCCAAACGGAATAAGCGCAATTGTTTCTACTTGATTGGTTTTTTTGTTGCGCGCTTTTAGTTCAATTTTTCC
>CANNKP010000151.1 GCA_947505255.1 Flavobacteriales bacterium | reverse complement strand
TTCAACTGGAACAGAGATTATCATTGTTCAAGAATATGAATTAATAAATGGGAAGAAATGGTTTCCATCAAAATTAAGTACTGAAATTTCAATGAAAGGTCTTGTCCTGAATCCAAAAATGAAAAACGGATACATTCAGGGAAAAGGCAGTACGTATATTAAAAATATTGTTTTAAATCCTGAAGGACTTCGCAAACGAAATTTTGATAATGTTTCAGTAACAACCAATGAAAATGCTGGAATCGTTAAGGATGAAGCCTGGGATTCGTTGAGAGTCTATTCAATAAATGACAAAGAGAAACGGACGTACGAAATGATTGACAGTTTGTCCAAGGCAGAGAAATTTGACAAGAAATTGGCGTTGTTGGGTACATTGGGTCAAGGGAAAATACCATTGGGTTATTTAAATCTTGATTTAACACGAGTTTTGGACTTTGACTTATATGAAGGATACAGATTTGGTGCTGGCTTAGAAACGTCAAAAAAATTGATGAAAAATGCTACCATTGGTGGTTATTATGCATGGGCCAATCGCGATAAGGATACTAAATATGGAGCTTTTTCAACCATACATTTGAATAGAAAGAACGGGATCAAACTAAACCTGCGCTATCAACAAGATGTTGCAGAACGAGGAGGTGTTTTTTATCAAAAAGATTTATTTTCGTTGAATTCAACCTCTTTATACCGCCATTTCTTCATTCAAAACATGGATAAACAGCGGTTAGGCGAATTGGCTTTTTCTGGAAATGTTAATTCCAATATGAAAATCACACTCATTGGCAATTATCAACGCATTTGGACTACACAAGGATATGTTTATTATCCATCGGGAGATATGACAGTTGATTTCCCAATAACTGAATTTGATTTGGCTGAAACATCACTCGAGTTCAGTTGGAATATTAGAGAAAAAGTGATGCAATTAGGTGAAAACCGAATTTCAAAGGGAACAAAATTCCCGAAAATAAAATTGAAAGTATCCAAAGGATGGAAAGGTTGGTTTGAATCGGATTATGATTATGTTAGAATCAACACGGAAATTCAACAGGATATTGCAATTCGTGGTATTGGGAAATTTTCTTGGACATTGGTAGGGTCATTAACTGATGGGAATACACCGCTTTTCCTAATGAATGCGGGAATTGCTACAGGTCGAAATTGGAATTTATCTGTGATGAATACCTTCGAAACAATGAAACCATCTGAGTTTTATTCAAGCAAACAAGTTGCATTATTTACACGGATGAATTTTAACGCAATTAAAACCAAAGTGAAATGGAATGAACCACAATTTTCGGTTCACCATGCAATTGGTTATGGCGAAATGAATCAAAAACTACAACATTCTATTTCCTTTCAATCAATGGAAAAAGGATTTTATGAAGCAGGATTAATTTTGAATAATGTGCTTGTTGCTAATTCTATGGGAATTGGAATTGGAGGTTTTTATAGATATGGCGCTTACTCGGATGCTGATTGGAAGAAAAATATCGTTCCGAAAATTACTGTTTCAATAGCGTTGTAAGCTTAGAATTTGGGATGCATAATTTATTTTGAACCACATAGACACATAGGCAAGTGGTACATAGGACACATAGTTAGAGATTAACGTGCAATTCATGATTTGTAATTCGGGATTTTTAATTCGTTATCCAACTTAAAGACCTTGAAATCAGTATTTAAACTATCAGTTCTAAACTTTCAACTCATCACTTAACACTCCTCACTCCTCACTCATTTGTAATTAGCAATTAATGGACTATTTCAATAAATTAACATGTCCAACAAGCATTTGCCATGCGTCAGGTTTTTCACAAGAAACGTATCTTAAGACATAGGCATAAACGCCATCTTGAACCAATTTGCCTTTATACGTTCCATCCCAACCGTAAATCGGATCAGTTGTAGTATATAGAAGTTCTCCCCAACGGTTATAGATCTTAAATTCCCAACCCAAAACTTCCAACGCAAATTTTGCATTAAAATCATTGTTGAACTCATTCCCATCTGGCGTAAATGTATTTGGAATATATATAATGAAAGGCTCAATATATAATTCTTTATAACTCGTATCAGAGCAACCGAATTCATTTGTTGCAACTTGCATTGGGCGATGCCAACCACTCGTGGTGTAGTTATAAATCAAATTGGCTTCATTCGAAAAATAAGTACTATCATCAAACCAATAGAAAATACTAGAAGCACCTGATGATTGATCAGAGAAGGTTATTTCAGCATGACAAATGTCGGTCTGAATTGGGTCTACATTGAACAAAGATGTTGGCGACGGGTGAATAGTTACTAAATCTTGTTGCATCATAAACAGTGTGTCAATGCAGCCTATTGCCGTTGTAATATTTAAACTGACGCTATAACTTCCAACGTTTGTATACAAATGAGAAGGGTTTTGTAGGGTTGATGTTCCTCCATCACCAAAATTCCACAAATATGAAATTGGAGAATCTGCGACACTCAAATCTGTAAATTGTACCAAAGCAGGAACACAACGTGGACCTGGCTCAACACGGAAATTTAATGTTGGTTCTCTAAAGATAAATATCGAATGTGTAACACTTTCAGTACACGAATTAAAGGATGCAGTTAATGTGATTGGGAATGTTCCAAACGTATCGAAAACGACGCCATTGACATCCAGATTTGTTGAACTAGGAATTGATGCATTCGGACCAAAATTCCAGAGATAACTTGTAAAATTAGGACCTGTCATTGAACCATCAAAATTGAAACTATTCCCAGTAATACATAAGGAATCATTATTGGTAAATCCGATTGTCAACAGCTCATATACGGTTATTGAAACTGAAGTTGAATCCACACATGAACCATTTGAACTTCCAATTAGTTTTACGGTATATGTTCCTCCGGCTGGGAACGTAAAAGTTGGTTCGAAAACATTGCTTGTATCTGAAGTAATACCAGTCACTCCAAAATCCCATGAATAGATGGAAGTTCCAGTTGAATTATTCCCAAAAGTAACCGTTAAACCGTCGCATTCATATCCTACGGGAAGCGCAATTTCTGCAACCGGTTCAGGGAAAATATAGATGGAATTTGTATACGATGATTCACAAACGCCAAATGCAGCATCAATCGTAATAGGTATTGAACCAGAAGTATTGAAGGTAACATTATTCACATTTTGAGAAGTTGCCGTAGCTTGAGAAGCATTGGCCCCAAAATCCCAAGAAAAAGTTGTTCCTGCTGGACCATTTGTGATCCCTACAAAATCGAAATTGTTCCCTAAAATACAAAGCGAATCTTGAGAAGTAAAAGAAACATCTAGTACATTATTGACATTCACAGTCATATAAGCCGTGTCGGTACAGTTTTGTCCAGGGTTAACGATAAGCATCGCTTGATAAATTCCTGGCGCTGGATACGTATAACTTGGCGCAAAAGATGAACTAACATCCGATGTAATTCCTGAGACTCCGAAATCCCAAGCATAAGTTGAACCACCGAAGGAATTATTCTCAAACTGAACATTCAGTCCGTTACAATAAGAAACAAAAGTTGAGAGTTGCGTTTGAAGTGGTAAAATGGCAGATAATGTAATTTGACAATTGAAAACTTTGAATAAAAAATCACGAATTGTTTCTCCAACTAAGACGCCATTTCTGTATTCTTGAACGCGCACTCCAATAACAAATAACCCCAACATTTGCGGAGTTGCAGTTAACACACCTGTAGTGGCATTGATAGAAATATTAGCGCCTGGACCTAAAGGATTAGCCGCGCCAAAACCACTTGCCCAAACAACGGGGAAGTATGGAGGAGGAGGAGCTGTTAATGGTCCAGGATTCGCTGAGGATGCTCCAGCTAAAGGAGTAACCAATGAGTAAACTAATTGATCACCATCAGGATCTGTCGCAGAATGATCAAATATTAATTGGTCATTACTGCATAAAACTAATGGCGGATAATTTGTAAATCGTGGACTGCTGTTAACCGTGAATCCAGTTTCAGAACCGGGAACGTGAGTGCTTAAGGTAATACCAGTCTCGTCTGGAGCAATTAAATTTGTTACAGAAGCCCCTCTGCAACAGCGCTGATATGATACAGTGTATCCGCCAACTGCAGGTGGTAGATTTATGACAGTTGTATAGATTGCCTTTTCAACACAAATATTTGCTGGAGCAGTTCCACAAGGATTGTTAAAAACAACGGGTAAAACAACACTGCCTGGAAAAGGAATATCAACACTGGTTAACAGAAAATTTCCAGAGGTGTAAACAGCTAATGGCAATGGATCGTCATATTGGGCCCCTGACGAAAAACAATCTCGATATACAGTTATATAAAATCGGTAATTGTTTCCTCCCAAGTAGTCATAATATATATCACCACCAACAATGTGAGATGCATTCGATGCAAACACAGAGAAAAAGGCGAAAAATAAAATTATTGACTTCATATTGAACGTAGACGTAAAATTAAAGTAAATGTTGCTCCAAAAGACAAAATAGACTCAATTTGATAAACTTAAATTGTATATTTATATTGAAATCCTAATTCGGTTACGATTAAATTGCCATCAATTGATTTCCCAATGAAATCAGAAAAAACCACAATTGGGGGCGTTAAGCCAAATTTTTTCGCAGCATTTAGATAATAATCACCCTTTTTCGGATGGTCGAACCAACAAACATTATATGTTTTGTTCCAAGCATTTTTTTCAATGACACAAATAATTGCTGCAATTACATCATCTTGATGAACAAGATTGATAGCCATGTTTCCATGTTCAATATTTTTACCGCTGAGAAATTTTATTGGATGGCGATTCGCACCAATTAATCCTGCAAGTCGAAGAATTGTCGCTTGTTTTTCAGAAGAACGCAAAATTTCTTCTGCTAAAAATACAGCATGATCTATTTTAACAGCACCATTTTCGTTCATTTCTCCTTCAAGATCTTGGTACACACTTGTTGAACTCGTAAAAATTATTTTACAGTTTTCAGGAAATTGTTGGATTAATTCCGCTATTTGATTTGGATAATTATGCGATTTTGAAGGCGGAAAATTTATTATTAAACAGTTAATTTCATTGGTTGGAATAGAAATTAATTTGTTCAGAAGTCCATCATACAAAAAGGGTTGAATTGATTCCGCTACTAATTCATCAAATTTATTGATGGTTGTAGTTGAGCCAAATATATAATGCCCATTTTTTAAAAGTTTTTTGGCTAGAGGAAATCCAAGCCATCCACATCCAATTATTGCTATTTTCATTTAAAGTAAAAATAAGAAAACATATAAGAATTTAAATTGTTTTCATTTCATACCAATCTTAAGGTAAAAATAAACAGGTTAATTTTAACTTTGTCATATGGGATATTCTAGAAGTTTCGTTCGTTTTAATTGGGTCACGTTAGTCCTTATTTATCTAGTAGTTGTTGCTGGAAGTTTTGTTAGAATTACCGGAAGCGGTATGGGTTGTCCTGATTGGCCTAAATGTTTTGGTCAATGGGTTCCGCCAACTGAAGCAAATGAATTACCATCGAATTACAAAGAAGTATATTCCGACAAGCGAGCGAAGAAAATTGAAAAATTTGCCAAGTTTTTATCCAGAATTGGATTTAAAGCAACTGCCGATCAAATTATGAACGATCCAACCTTGCGAATTGAAGAGACATTCAATTGGAAACGCACTTGGACAGAATACGGAAATCGTTTAGTGGGATTCTTAGCTGGAAATTTCATGCTAGCAATGTTCATTTGGATTTTAATAAAATACCGCAAACGAAAATTGGTGCTCATAACACTATTCAATTTGATATTAATGTCCTTGGAAGCCTGGTTTGGATCTATCGTTGTTGCATCGAATTTAGTTCCTTGGACAATCACCATTCACATGTTCTTAGCTTTGGTGATTATTGGAATACAATTGTATGTGATTCGTGAAATCAGTCCTGTTCAACAAAAGAAAATTGAGCTGAACAAAACGATGAGGTGGATGGCTTTGGTAGTGTTGGGAATTACTTTTTACCAAATGTTCTTGGGAACACAAGTGAGAGAATTCATTGATGAATTAAAAAAAGCGGGTTACGAGCGAGAAGCATGGACGGAACATTTGAATTGGACTTTTATAATTCATAGAAGTTTTTCATGGCTTGTTTTGGTTTTAATGACCTTTATGATTTGGAAGAATGAAAAAACGTCAAAACATACAATCATTCGAACAGCATTTGTGATATTGGGATTAGAATTATTTTCTGGAGTTCTTTTAGCGTATGCAAATATGCCAGGTTTAGTTCAAACAAGTCATTTGATTTTTGCCGCAGTTTTATTCGGAGTACTTACCATGTTGGTATTTAGAATGCGAACTGCTAGTGTAAATTAATTCTTCATACAGTGCTTGATATTTGCAGATGAATTAGTATATTTGCATCCCGAATTGGTTAAACAATTCACGGTCCCATAGCTCATTCGGTTAGAGCAACTGACTCATAATCAGTAGGTGCTTGGTTCGATTCCAAGTGGGACCACT
>CANNKP010000150.1 GCA_947505255.1 Flavobacteriales bacterium | reverse complement strand
ATTCACTTGAATAATGTTCTTCTAAAACTAATTTTACACATTCATGTTTAAATGCATAATCATACTTGACTTTTCTTTCCATAAAAATACCCCCAAATAGTGTCTAACTTTTTGGGGGCAGTCTAAAATCACGGCGCTTTTCTTGTTTAAATGAGAAAATTACTCTTTAATCAATTTTTGAATTTGTTCTGAGTTAAACATGTAATGCTCTTCCTTCAGTTGCATCCAATGCAGCTTCTTTAATTCCTTCTGAATAGGTAGGATGTGGATGACAAATGCGAGCTATATCTTCCGCGGATGCTCTATATTCCATTGCGACAACTGCTTCCATAATTAAATCGGCAGCTCTTGGAGCAATCATGTGGACTCCTAATACTTCGTCTGTATTTTTATCTGCTAATATTTTAATTAATCCAGCGGTATCCATACTTGCTCTCGCACGACCCAATGCTTTGATAGGGAAGGAGCCAACTTTATATTCTGCACCAGCAGCCTTTAATTCTTCTTCTGTTTTTCCAACTGAAGCAACTTCTGGCCAAGTGTAAACTACACCAGGAATTAGATTATAATTGATATGTGGTTTTTGTCCAGCAATATGTTCAGCCGCAAAAACACCTTCTTCTTCTGCCTTGTGAGCCAACATTGCTCCACGAACAACGTCACCAAGTGCATAGATATTTGGAACATTCGTTTGTAAATGGTCATTTACATCAATTTGACCGCGGTTATTTAATGTTACACCGGCAGCTTCCAGATTTAATCCTACAGTATACGGCTTTCTTCCAACAGCAACCAAACAATAATCTGCTTCGAAAGTTACTTCTTCACCTTTCTTGTTCAAGGCTGTTAATACAACTGATTTACCTTTGTTTTCAACTTTTTGAACACGGTGTTCTAAATTGAATTTGAAACCTTCCTTCTTTAATACGCGGGTTAATTCCTTACCAAGTGTTAAGTCCATTGTTGGAATAATTGTAGTAGCAAATTCAATTACTTCAATTTGAGTTCCAAGTCGTCCGAACACAGAACCTAATTCTAAACCAATAACTCCACCGCCAATAACCAACATCTTTTTAGGGATTTCAGTCATGCTCAATGCTTCTGTAGAAGTAATGATACGTTTTTTATCTGGTTCCATTCCTGGGAAAAAGTTCGGTTTCGATCCCGTAGCAATGATGATGTTTTTAGATGTCAGCAACGTTTCTTTTCCATCGTTGTCAACAACTTTTACTGTGTTTTTATCAACGAACGAACCAACGCCATTGATTACATCAACTTTGTTTTTATCCATTAAGTATTTGATGCCAGCGGAAGTTTGAGCTACAACTTCATTCTTACGATTTACCATTTGGGTAATATTCGCTTTCAATCCTTTTAGTTCAATTCCATGTTCTTCAAAATTATGAGTAGCATTATGGAAATGTTCCGAAGAATCTAACAATGCTTTCGAAGGAATACAACCAACATTTAAACATGTTCCACCAAGTGTATTGTATTTTTCAATAATGACAGTTTTTAATCCTAATTGTGCACATCTAATTGCTGCAACGTATCCACCAGGACCAGAACCAATGATTATAATATCGTAAGAGCTCATTTTTTTATTTGTTTGAATACAAAGGTAAGTTTTATCAATTAATTATCGAATGAAATTTACCGATAAATAAAAAGGGTTGCCTTTTGAGCAACCCTTTTACTATGAATTAATTTGATTTACATTTTTATGAATTTAGCTGTTTCATTTTGTTGACCAGCATTCATTTTCACGATGTATGTTCCTTTTGGTAAATCAGCACTTTCAAGCGATAATTTTTGTATACCACTATCTAGGTTGTCTTTAGTAATAGTTTTAACTAAATATCCAGAAAGATTATAAATCATAACTGTAACATCTGAAACCTGATCCAAGTTAAATACTAATGTTGTATTATCCGATGTTGGATTAGGATACATAATCATTTTATCTTTCAACGTTTCTGATATGTTCGAATTATTATTATTCTCATCTACACTTAAGTAAGAAGAAGAAGCCCAAATTCCACGTCCATGAGTTCCAGCATATATTTCTCCTGGACGACGATTTCCTTCATCCCATGTTCTCCATGATTGACGGATTTCATAAACTGGTGTTCCTTCGAATCCTGTAGAAACGTCATTCCAAGCTGAACCACCATTTTCAGTTACAAATACTCCTTCTGAAGTAGCAACAGCAATGATGCTTGGATTGTCACGGTCTATGATTCCATCATAACATGCTACTGACGGTGTTGTAATTGAACCGAGTGCAGTAAATGTTGGTGTTGCTGATGTTGCATTTGAAGAACGTTTGTTTGTTCCAGAAATTCCTGCAAATAAAATAACGTCATCTGCATTATTTGGATTCACTGCTAAACCTTCATAAGAAGTAGTTGTGATTTTTAGTTTAGATGTAGCAGATGGAGCAATAAATGCACTTCCACCACCAATTCCTGCACCCGTAGCAATAAATATTGTCCCAATTGCATTTGAAGATGCTCCAATTAGTGTGAAATTAGTTGCACTAGGTCCTGATCCAAGACTAACGATTTCATATGTTTTTCCAGGAACAAAAGATCCAGCATTTACAAGATATCCGTAACCTGCTTTTGTTTCGAAGTTAGCGTCAGAAGTGTAAAGACTGCCTAAACCATCTATTCTCCATACACCAGTTCCAGCTGAAACATAGAATGCATTATGATCTCTAGAAAATTCCAAATCAATATTAGAATTGTTATACGTTCCTATTCCTTGAGCAATTTTCATCCATTGAACATCTGTTGCTGCTAGTCTTAGTGCGTTTCTAGTTGCCCAAAGTTCACCGCCATTTGCATTAACATACATTACAAACCAAGATTGGAATGGATCTTGAACTTTAATTATATCCCATGCAACATTGTATGCTACAGTATCTGATCCTAAATCAAATAGTTCTAAGGTAACTGGGTTTTGACCGTAATAGTGATTGTAAGATCCAAGACTACCTACAAGAACTGTATCAGCTCCAGAAGGGAAATCCACCATTAATGAATCTCCAACAAGTGGTGGATTGTTACCAGAAGCAGAAGCAAAAGGAGTCCATGTATAATTACCTAATAAAACTGTTTGTCCGTTAATTGAATTCACAACTGAAACATCAATAACTGTCTGTGAAGGTGTATAATTCAACGTATCATCGAAATAAAGTGCTACTGGAGTTATGTAATCCATTGTATCGCCTGTTGACAAACTTGGAACACGCAATGCAGAATTTGCAGGGTAGTTCATAAGAGGAACATATGTTACAGAATCCTCAGAATTTAGGTCGTAACTTTCAGACAATATAAACTCTGTGTGAAAAGGATGATAACCGCCTGTAGCATCTCCAGCTGGAGCGTAAGTTGCAGGGAATGTTGGAACAAAACTACCAAAAGATGCTCCTTTATCGCCTGATCTACTGATTGAATTGTTGTAGACACTTGAAAACATTACCTTAGGATTAAAGAATGAAATTTCGCTTTCAAATCCATCCCCACCATTTACTTCTCTAAATTCTAGATAAGTTGATAAAGAATGGTCATTATAAAGTGTTCCATTATCTTGTGTTCCACCAATTACTGAGCCATCTCTATCGAATCCAATTCCAAAGAATTGCGTTGCATTATATCCACGATTTGATGGGTACCATTGATTACCATAATTATTTGTAATTGAAACACCACCGTCATTACCTACATATAATCTATTATTTGCATCCCATTTCATTTCATGGTTATCTGCATGGTTATAGATTGGTGAAAAAGGAGGCAAACTCCATTCCGTCAAGTGATCAAAACCTCCAGAAGGGGGGTTGCTTGCTGTTTGTTCCCACTGCCAAATATCAAGACCACCGATTAAGATTTTCTCAGGATCATTCGGCAATACTGAAACAACGGTATTGTAATAACCTTGGTCGTTATAAATATTTAAGTTACTTGGAGGTGGACCTGATGCTCCCACAAATTGACTCCAAGTTGTTCCATTATCATGTGAAACGTGCATACTCATTAAATTAAAGTTTGTACGTGTTGCATATATTGAATGATTATTTGAGCTATTTAATGTCGGTGAAATAGCATACTCTATCCTTGTCGCTCCAGGAGGCACAACACCTGCTCCTGAACCTGATTTATCAGCCCAAGTTGCACCACCGTCTTGAGAAACATACGTTTTTGCACTTCCAAGCGCTGCTACTAATGTTGTACCATCTCTAGAAATCTGAAGCGAGCTACAAGATCCAGCACCTGCAGGAACTGATGTTAAAGAAGGGTCACCTAAAGTCCATTTTTTTACACCACTAGTAGTTGCCATCCAAATTGTTTTATCTCCTGACACGAATGAAGAGACAACTTCATTGATGAATGTTAATCCAGTTGTACCCGGAACTACAGTCCATGTTGTTCCAAAGTCAGTTGAATAGTGAACACCATTACCACTCCAAGATTCATCAAAAGAACCAGAAGCAACAAATATAGTTCCGTCACTTGTTTGTGTCATGCTAGAAATATTTGGAGAACCTCCTGCATTTGCATAAGAATCTACTCTAGTCCAAGTTGAAGCTCCATTTGTTGAAACAAATAGACCTCCAGAAACTCCTCCAGCCCAAACTCTATTAATATTAGTTCTGTCTGGTAAGATTGCTCTTGTTCTACCTCCGATATTATCAGGACCAATTTCGGTCATTGACATAGACTTACTCTTAGGAAGTTTAGAAACTTCTTTACGAATTAACTCCATTTTTTCTTTGGTAACAGTTAATCCAGTTTCTTGGTCTAAATATCTTGCCTCAATCCATTTCATTGCGTCTAAAGCAGACTTCTTTTTGAATTGATTCATATCAACTGGACCTACAAATTCTTCTGAACCTGTTACTTTTTCTGAAGAAGGTTGAACTGTTCCAGCAACTTCTTCAGTAACGATTGCATTCGCCTGAATAGTTTTATTATCGCTATTCCCGGCTGTTGCAGTTTTATTTGCGACATTTTTATTCGAGTCTATTTCTTTGAAACTTTTTTGATTCCAAAGTGAAATTGTACAGATTACTGCAATTGCAACCAGACTAGATGAACCAATGATTATTTTTTTTCGTTCCATAATGTAGTTATATACAAGTTTTGTTAATGCGACGGCCAAGATAAAATAAAAATTCTAATTATCATTCAAGTTCTATCAAGCAATCGAAAAATTAATTAATACAAAGTTAATCTATAAAAAAGCCTATGTCAAGAATTCCTCAAGATTTTTTATTAAAAATATACAGGTCAATAGTTTAAAAAAGGTGTTTTTCAGCATGGTAAGAGGAACGAACTAATGGACCACTTTCAACATACCTAAACCCTAGATCTAGCCCAATTACCTTGTATTTATCGAATCTTTCAGGTGTGACAAATTCAGAAATTGGTAAATGTTTGGCTGTCGGTTGCAAATATTGACCTATTGTAAGTATATCAACATTTACACTTCTAAGGTCTGACATTGTCTCAATAATTTCTTCATCCGTTTCACCAAGACCAAGCATTATGCCAGATTTAGTTTTCATTCCTCCTTTTTTTAGACGAAACAAAACCTCTAAACTTCTGTCATACTTTGCTTGAATACGCACTTGTTTCGTAAGTCGACGAACGGTTTCTAAATTATGTGAAACAATTTCTGGCGCAACATCAATGATCATTTGTAAATTATCCCAATTACCGGCAAAATCAGGAATTAAAGTTTCTAATGTAGTTCCTGGTGACTGATTTCTTATAGCCGTTACTGTTTGTGCCCAAATTGATCCTCCACCATCTTTCAAATCGTCGCGGTCAACTGAGGTGATTACAGCATGTTTAACTCCCATGGTCTTTACACTATGGGCAATTTTACCTGGCTCGTAAATATCAACATCATCTGGTCTGCCTGTTTTTACAGCGCAAAAGCCGCAAGAGCGTGTACATATATTACCAAGAATCATGAAAGTAGCGGTGCCTTCACCCCAACATTCTCCCATATTTGGGCAGCTCCCACTTTCACAGATAGTATGCAACTTATGTTGGTCAACCAATGATCGAACTTTTTTATAATTTTCTCCAGTAGGTAATTTGACACGCAGCCATTTTGGCTTTTTAATGCGGATGCCAGAATCGTCTTTTTCTATAATTTCATTCATTTCATTTATGCTAAAAAATGCAATTGGATTCCTTAAAAACTAAACAATCCTAAACCAACAATTGTTCTTATGGTAGCTCAAACTTGAATTAAAAGCCTATTTTTACCAATTAAATGAATCAATTATTGATTTTCAACACAAAGTTACAATTTAATCATTGAAATGCCATGATTACATCGGAAGTAGAATATCTTGGAAACCTTAGAACAAAATGCAGGCATCTGTCGTCAGGAACTGAGATATTAACTGATGCGCCTATAGATAATCAAGGGAAAGGAGAAGCGTTTTCTCCAACTGATTTGGTTGCAACGGCATACGCATCTTGTATGATTACGATTAT
>CANNKP010000149.1 GCA_947505255.1 Flavobacteriales bacterium | reverse complement strand
GTTTGGTTAACAACAAATCATGGAACTACGTTTTCTCCAATTTTTGATAATTACGGTTCTTATTCGATTGGATGTGTTGAATTAGCTCCTTCAAATCCAAATACAGTTTGGGTAGGAACGGGTGAAAATAATAATCAACGATCGGTAGCATACGGAGATGGCGTCTACAAATCGTTAGATGGAGGAAAATCATTTACCAATATGGGATTAAAAACTTCTGAGCACATTGGAAATATCATTATTCATCCAACAAATGAAAATATCATTTGGGTTGCTGCTTACGGTCCAGTTTGGAGCGCAGGTGGTGAAAGGGGCGTTTACAAATCAATGGACGGAGGAACAACTTGGGAACGTACTCTTTTTGTATCTGATGAAACAGGAATTTCTGAAATTGCTATTGACCCAACAAATCCAGATGTTTTATATGCTGCGGCTCATCAAAGAAGACGCAGAGAGTGGACGTATATTGGTGGAGGACCAGAATCTAATCTTTATAAATCAACTGATGGTGGTAAAACGTGGAAAGAAATAAATTCAGGATTACCAAAAGGACAAATGGGAAGAATTGGAATTGCTGTTTCACCTGCAGATGCGAATTATGTATATGCCATGTTGGAAGGCAGAGATGACAAAGGTGGTTTTTATCGTTCAACGAATAAAGGGGAAAGCTGGACAAAAATGTCGGGCTACAATACTGGTGGAAATTATTACCAAGAAATTATGTGTGATAACCAAAACAAAGACAAGGTTTTTGCGATGGATTCCTATTTACATCATACAATAGATGGAGGAAAGAACTTCGTTAACACTGGCGAGAGCAATAAACACGTTGATAATCATGCTATTTGGATTGACCCAAACAACTCAGAACATTGGTTAGTTGGCTGTGATGGTGGTTTATATGAAACGTATAATCACGCTGCACAATGGAAGTATTATGCGAATCTTCCAATCATTCAATTTTACAAAGTTGCAACCGATAATTCAACACCTTTTTACAACATTTACGGTGGAACACAAGATAACAATTCGATGGGTGGTGCTTCTGGAACAACAAATGTTACTGGGATTTTAAATTCAGATTGGTTTATCACGAATGGTGGAGATGGATTTGAATCAGCTTGTGATCCAGTTGATCCAAACATTGCTTATGCACAAGCTCAATATGGCTGGATTGTTAGATATGATAAAGCTTCTGGAGAAAAAGTTCCAATTCAACCAATGCCAGGAAAAGGAGAGGTAGCTTACCGATGGAATTGGGATTCTCCTTTATTGGTGTCGCCACACGATCACAAAACATTGTATTTTGCAGCAAATAAAGTATTCAAAACAACGAATCGTGGCGATGATTGGACAACAGTTTCACCTGATCTTTCTCAACAAATTGATCGTAACAAATTAGCGGTAATGGGACAAGTTTGGTCGATTGATGCCGTTGCGAAAAACACCTCAACTTCAATTTATGGAAATATCGTAGCATTGGACGAGTCGCCAAAGAAAAAAGGGTTGTTGTATGCAGGAACAGATGATGGATTGATACAGGTTTCTGAAAATGACGGAACAACTTGGACGAAAATTTCAACATTTACAGGAATTCCAGCAAACACAAGAGTGAACATGCTAACAAGTTCAATGCATGCAGAAAATGAAGTTTTTGCTGTGTTCAACAACCAACGTTCAGGTGATTTCAAACCATACGTAATGAAAAGTTCGGATAAAGGAAAAACTTGGGTTTCAATCAGTTCAAATTTACCAGAAAGAGGGACAGTATATTGCATTAAACAAGACCATGTCGATCCAAATTTATTGTTTGTCGGGACAGAATTCGGAGCTTATTTTTCAAACGATGGCGGTAAAGTATGGACAAAAATTGCTGGTTTACCAACCATTGCCGTGTATGATTTAGACATTCAAAAAAGAGAAAATGATCTAGTTGCTGCAACATTTGGAAGAGGTTTTTATGTTTTGGACAATTACACACCGTTGCGTTCTTTAAAGCAAGAGAATTTCGACAAGAAAGCGTATTTATTTCCAATCAAAGATGCGTTGTTGTATGTTCCTGCTGATCCATTAGGACTAGAAGGAACAGGATTCCAAGGAGCAAATATGTGGTCGGCTTCAAATTCAGAATTTGGAGCAATATTCACGTTAAATATCAAGGACGATTACAAAACTTTAAAATCTATTCGTCAAGAAAAGGAAAAGGCGTTGGAAAAAGACAAAAAAGAGGTTATTTATCCAACATTTGATGAATTAAAAAAAGAACAGCAAGAAGAAAGTGTTCAATTGATTTACGTCATTCGTGATTCGAAAGGAAAAGAAGTGAGACGATTAATTTCAACACCTTCAAAAGGAATTTCAAGAATTGCTTGGAACTTGCGTCAAGAATCAACTGAGCCCGTGAATGTAAATGGAACGTTTAATAAAAACAACGGGTTCTTGGTTCAAGCTGGTGTTTATTCGGTTGAAGTTTTATTGTTGAATAACGGAGTGATCGAAACCTTGACGGAAAAAGTGAATTTCACGGTTAAAGCATTGAACAATCAAACGTTAGTTGCAACAAATACAGAAGAACTTGACAATTTCCGTAAAGAAGTTGCAGAGTTGAATAGAAGCATCAATGGTTCTTCGAATTTATTGGGTGAATCAAAAGAAAAATTAGATGCGCTGAACCGTGCTTTATTGACGTATCCGAATACAGACCTTAAATTGATGGAAGAAACACGCGCATTGCGTTTAATCTACGATGAATGTGCACTTTCTCTTTGGGGAGATGGATTAAAGAAATCGAAGGAATTTGAAGCTGTTCCAAGTATCACTGAACGTTTAGGAATGGTTGCATACATGTTGTGGGACAATACAACAGGCGTAACAAAAACACAACAAACCAATAAAGCAATCGCACAAGAAGAATATGCAGATTTCAGAATGAAATTGGATGGAATGATTGTACGCATCAATGCATTAGAAACAACTCTTGAAAAACAAGGAATTCCTTATATTAAAGGGAAAGATGAGAGTTGGAAAAAGGATTAAAAAAATTAAAATAGCCACAGATTCACAGATTATGTTTATTTCAATAAGAATAAAAAAGTAATTAAATCTGTGCATCTGTGGCAAACCGCTTCGCTGCAGTTGAACTGCTGCAGAATAAATAGCTTTAAAATTCTGAAAAAAATTAAAGTATTCTGAACTGAAATTTTTCTATGAAGTAGTATAATACTTATTAAAATTTGGCCGCAGCAGTGCAACTGCAGCGGAGCAAAGAATTAGAAAAAAAAATAAAATAGCCACAGATTCACAGATTTCATTTATTTCAATAAGAATAATAAAGTAATTTAATCTGTGCATCTGTGGCAGATATCACACTTTCTCAACTGTAGTTAAAATACTGTGGTAAAAAGCAGTTATCTTGGAACATAAAATGCCGAGTCAAGACTCGGCATTTTCTTTATTAAGTATGATATTAATATTACTCTTTGATAATTAATTTTCTAAGATCATTTTCTCCTATTCGGATAAAATATATTCCGTTAGATAAATCTGAAATATTTAACTCATTCATTCCTATTCCAGCAATTCCAGTATGAACTAATTGCCCTTCAATTGTCATGATTGTGAAACCGAATGTTTTTCCTGATCCGTTGTTGATGAACAATTTATCGCTAGCAGGATTTGGATAAGTTGTAACTAACGTTTCCACTTTCTCATTGATTCCAAGTTGAACATTATCTTCAGCAGTAATTCCATTCATTAAAACTGAAAAATCTGCTCCAATAATTACTTGATTACCAACCAAACTAATTGCATGCTCATTTAATTGTGGAATGTAAGGAACATCTAAACGAACTGTATATGTTCCAGTTTCTACATTCTGAAATTGATAATTACCATTGACATCTGAATATGTATATGCTATTGCAACATTCGAAGCATTGAACAACTTCACCAAAGCACCAACTAACGGCTCGGTCATGACTTTCAAATAGGTTGTATCGATGACAATGTTACCCGAAATAATACCACTTCCACTCATTACATTCAATGTATTCGAATTGATATTTCCATTATTCAAGAAACATGGTAAACCAATTGCATCAGCTGTTGTCCAAGTATCACCATTTGTGTAATATAATGGTGCAACTCCTGGGAAAAGAACTGGATCTGGTGTAAAACGAACATGATACATTCCTGTTTGTAAACTATCCGCCAAATATGTTCCGTTGGAAACTGTAATTGTTTGAACTGGTAAAGCCAATAACGTATCTTCCATCACATAATTGAATACTTCCAAAATCCCCTCTGCCAGTGAACCATTAACTGTTAAATTACCATTGATGTCATTATAAGATTGTTGCTCATCCAAAAAGATTGCAGAATCAAATACATCATCTGAGATATCCGAAATAACCAATTTTATGTGGTAAGTTGATCCAACTTGAGCAAAAAACTTTGCTTCAAATGGAGTTGTATAACCATCATAGACAAAAAATGCTGCTGCTGGTCCTGTTGCGTTATCAATATAATATTGTGGATTCACAATTTGATTCACAGAATTGATTTCAACTGCAGTTGACGTTCCAGGTAAGAAAGCAATATTTGAGCTTGGACCTGCATTTTCAGATACTAAAAATAAAAATCGGTCAGTGAAAGAAGACATAGAATATTCAGGATATTCTTCAGATGCTAATAAATATGAAAAACGAATTGTATCTGTAACTGACGGAGTAAAATCAAATTCAACGCGACAAGCATCAAAAGAAGGTGCTGAATTTCCATTTGCAAGTCCGTAATTATAAATATCATTATCGCCAGGCATTCCAAGACCAAAAGAATTAAAATAGGAAACATTACCGCCAGAATTTGCAACAATTCCAGTTGAAATAACTAATCCACTATTTAAACCAATTATTCCACCGTTTTCAAATCGACCAATAGACATTGGATTCGAAAATGATTGAACATTAGAAACTCCTTGACATTGAACACCAAAAATATTGGCGATCATCATGTCTAAAGAATTAATTGTTGAGTATTGAATTGGGGTTTGGGCTTGAGAAAAAGATGCAATAAACAAGCTAAGCGACAATATTAATTTTATTTTCATAGTAAGAGTTGATTTGTTATCTCTTAGACTCACAAAAAAAGGAATCAGTTGCTTTAGTGAAAAATTTTGGAGTTAAAAATGATAAAAAGTATCTGGAAACTCAGTAAAAACAGTGTGTCTGCGTAATATTACTATTTTGCAATATTATTCAGATAAAACCAGTTTGAAAGTTTCAATAAATTAGGCATGTTCGATATATTGCGAATTCGCGAATTCGCGAATTTTAAAACTATTTTTCAAATATATCGACTTATAATAATCCAGATGACAATGTCAATGTCAATAATAATGACAATTCTAATTCTAATTCTAATTCTAATTCTAATTCTAATTCTAAAAGAAAAACTGATTTACTATCGTGACCAACCCGATTCCGAAAATCACAAAAAGTACAATATTTTTAAAAAGTTTCTCAGAAACATGTACTAAAACTCTTTTTCCAATATACGTTCCAATAACACTTATAAACAATAAAATAAGCACATACTTCATGTCATGCCAATGCATAAAACCATTTGACACGTATACCACTCCTCTACTCAAATCAACCCCAAAATCAATCAAGGCCGAAGTGGCGATAAACGCACCTTTCTTCATATCAAAGGCAGCGAGCGTCATGCCTCTTATTGCTCCTCCTGTTCCTAATAAACCTGCCATGAACCCAGAAACGGTTCCACCAATTATTGAATTGACATTTGTTGGTTGAATCAAAAAATTTCGCAACAATAAAAACAACAAACTAAAAATAATCAAGAAAAAGGCTAAAGCAGTTTCTAGGATTTCAGATGAAATAAGTTTACTTAAAAATGCACCTAGCCCAACAAATAGCGCAGCTGGGATTCCCAAATACAGCACAATTTTCCAATTGACTCCTTGCCTGAAAAAATAGATTTTAGAGATGTTACTAAAAATATGAAACAGAGCTGTAATTCCTAAAACAGAATGGAAATCAAAGAAATAGGTTGCAATTGGGACAAAAAAAACTGAAGAGCCAAAACCACTTATGGTTCCAGCAACTTCAGCAATAAGTGCTAATAAGGCAAATAATAGAATTGCATCAATTGACATAATTCTTAAAGTTACTAAATAAGCTTTTAAACTACTTAATTAGTTCACTTCAATAGCGTTCAATACTTTTTCTTTTGTCAATGCCAAGTCTAAGACTTCCTTCATTTGTGTTACAAAATGGAAAGTCAATCCTTTCAAGTAATCTTGTTTGATTTCTTCAATGTCTTTTCTATTCTTCTCACACAATATTATTTCCTTGATTCCTGCGCGTTTTGCAGCAAGAATTTTTTCTTTAATTCCTCCAACTGGCAATACCTCACCACGCAAAGTAATCTCACCTGTCATCGCAAGATTTTTCTTCACGCGTTTCTGTGTATACAAAGAAGCTAATGACGTTAACATGGT
>CANNKP010000148.1 GCA_947505255.1 Flavobacteriales bacterium | reverse complement strand
GTTTTATAAGGTGGATTTATTACCAGTGTTTGGTTTCCAACATGTTGAATAATACGATTTGCTTCCCATTTATTCGATTCTACTTCAACAATTTTGAAATTCGACGCATATTTAATTTTATCTTCAAGACATTCTTCATGACTCGCTAATTCAACAGTCTCCCAATTCTTATTTTTTGGCAATTCTTCGTCCTTATTTTGAAGAAAAGCAACTTGTTTAATCGTATGTAAGTTTGAAAATGGAACACCTTTTTTAAGTAATTGCAACATTTCTCGTAACGGCTGGTCACCCATTCCATAAACCAAAATATCTGCTCCTGATTGCTCTAAAATAGAAGTTTTCAGCGTGTCTTGCCAGTAATCATAATGTGTAACTCGTCTAAGGGAAGCCTCAATTCCACCAATCATCACTGGAACATCGGGAAAAAGATCTTTGAGTATTTTTGAATATACAACTGTTGGGTAATCTGGACGAAATCCTGCTGCTCCACCAGGTGTATATGCATCAGTTGATCTTAAGCGTTTGTTTGCTGTGTAATGATTGACCATGGAATCCATGCAACCTGCTGTTACACCGAAGAAATATTTTGGTTTGCCTAGTTTTTTGAAATCACGTAAATCGTCTTGCCAGTTGGGCTGAGCAATAATACCAACTCTAAAACCCTCATCTTCCATTATGCGACCAATTACGGCAGTTCCAAAAGATGGATGATCCACATACGCATCTCCAGAAACAAGGATAATATCCAATTCGTCCCAACCACGCTTTTCGATTTCCTTTTTGGTTAAAGGCATCCAATCGGTTATCGGTCTTTCATTAATTACATCAATCATAGGGCAAAAATACAGATAAAAAAACGGCTTAAAAAATTCAAAAATTGCAACATTTCAAAGATTGTTTTTAATTTAACGCTTAAATGATAAGATTTGTTTATTTATTAGCATTAGTTGCCTTGTTTTTTTCTGCGTGCAGCAGAGCAGATAAGCGCATTCAGAAAAATTCTTCAGAAAAAGGAACTCCTTTCCTTTTTAATATGAATATCATGTTTACAGATGAAGAAAAATTTGTTTCTTTTCCCTTATGGTTCAATGATTCATTGGTTTCAAAATATAGAATCAAAAAAATGACACGGAGTCTTTATTTCATAGAATTAGAAGATTCTCTTGATATTAATAATTTGAAAAGTGATATTCCTAGAGAAAAAAGAGAGTATTGGTTTTATGACAACGGTCAATTAAAAGAATTAAATTTTTCATTTTTTTATGATGATGAGCAAATTGGAAACTTTTCTTTTATCTACAAATCGTTGAAAGATAAATATGGATTTGCTGACATTATTGAATTGAAGGATAGTATGCAACTCGAATCTACAGAAGATGAAAATGTTGATTTCCCATATATTATACATCAAAGGGTAAAACAAACAGAAAAATTCTTAGCGTATCAAGAAGTTGAATCCGGTAACTATTTGTATTATATGTTGAACAAAAAATATTGGGGACCTTTATCTGTAGATACTATCTTAAAACCTACTAGAAATGATATCATTGTGCTTGGAAAACCAATGGCACCAGTGAAGCAATACAATGTTATTAATAAAGTCAATGAAAAGAATGTTCAAGAATTCAATTATAATCTAATTTCAAAAAGAATTGAAACAATAATAAAGCGGGAGAGTCCGTTTGAAAATAAAAGAACCGTCATGTATGACCAAAAAGGATTTTGTAACGGCTATATTGATTCTACGTTCTCAGGAAAACTTTTTTTAACGAGAATTGTTACGGAAATTAAATTAGATAAATTGAACCGACCTATTAAGGTTCTTCATAGAAAAGAAAATCAACAGGATAAAACTGCACGTCTTGCAATAGAATTAATAACGTATGAATAAAACTATCCAAAACAATTTCAAAGGAATTACGTTTATTTCCTTTTTATTTTTCAATGTATTTATAAGTTCTGGACAAAAAATTGAGCAAGACACAATAAATGGTGCTGCATATTATGTGTATCCATTTGAAAATCCAGTAACTGTTCATAGCAATTATTACTTGGCTGTTAAAAGATCAAGAGGCCACAGGTATTCTTATAGAGATTATTATGCTGAGACGTTTGGAGAAGATTTTAATAAAAAAGACTTTCGAAAAAGTAAAAGAAAAATTTTCTTTCAAGCATTAAAAAGTAAAAAATTCCGTGGTGATCAAAATCATTTCAATGGAAAAATTAAAAAAGCAGTGCGCCAAAATCCATTCCCACTTTTGGAACAACGTTATACCTTGGAAAATGATATAATACCAAGTTTAGATGTTATTCCAGATGGCAAATATGTTCAATATTTTAGTGGTTATTTTCCTCTAAAAAAGAATGGAAGATTAGAATTCAATGAATCAAAAATTTCTGGATATTTTTCTATCAAAGACAACATGTTAGAAGGGGATGCTTTTTGGTTAAATGTCCAAGGAGATACCTTGAAAAAAGGAAAATTTGAAAAAGGATTAAAAGTTGGAGAATGGTATTTAGAAAGTCGTAAGGCGCCATATAGCTTAGGGAAAATTGATAAAAAAATGTATGTTGACAGAGGATATCCAGATATGGATACCACGATAGAAATTGTAAACTATATAGCTGGTTTTAAAAACGGATACTATGCAAGTTATTTGAATTCTTTGAATCCAATTCTCGAAGGAGCATACAAAAATAACGAAGCAGTTGGCCAGTGGAAGGAAAGAACGGTTGGATACACTGGAAAAGGTAAAACTCGCAAACGTAATAGAATTAATTCTGTTATTACGTGGTTGTATACGCCAACGTTAGACGAAATGGTTGTTCATACTCCTTTGATTAGAATGCGGTTGATAACGGATCAAGACTATAATCCTGCGTTTGACTTTGATTCAAAATATGATGCCTATATCTCCTTTTCAAAAATGTTTGGGATAAATTATCCAAAAGAAGTGGATCTTGAATTAGATGAAGAGAAAGTTACTTCATACGATGGTGGTGATTATGAAGAAGATTATTACGGTGAAGAGTATTATGGTGAGGAAGACTATTATGATGGAGGTTATGACGATGAATCAAGTATTTTTAAAAATCTAATTTATGATGCCAATTTGGACGATTATGTGAGTATGTCAAAACTAATTGATAGCCTTGGGGTAGTATTTTATTATAATGGAGTTTATGAGAAAAGGTATCCAAATGGCCAATTAATGGTACACTATGACTTTATAGATGGTCAGCTAGTTGAAGAAGATACTATTTTTTGGGACAATGGGAATCCATATGACGTAATCTCTTTTGTTTCTGATTCGAATCATTTTGTGCAATCAATTTATGATTACAATGGTAAATTGTTCAATGAAATAGTGTTTGATGCTAAAGGAGAATTCAAACGTATAAATTTTCAACCAGAAAAGTTGAAATATGTTACCATAGATGGTTATATCGCTGAAGACCGAGGATATGGGAAATATTATTTCTATGATAAATTAGATACGTTAGAATTCGAACAAAAAGATTCGCTTGTTCTTTTTAGATCTTGGTTCAAAGAAGATTCAAGTTTGTTGTATACTAGAAACTATTTCCCTATTGATAAAACATTGAAATTTGAATCGTATTCAGTAACAGGAAAACCATCATTGAGTGCAGAAATACAGTTCAGTGATTCGTACGAAAGTTGGACAGGATTCAAGAATTACAAAATTGGTGATTTAACGCTTAAAACTACAACTTCAGCATCATTAAGTGAATATGTTGTTAAAGATTCTATACCTCAAAGAAATATTAACGTTTTTAGTGATGATTTCATAATGACAGAGGAATATATCCTCAAGAAAAATGAGAAACCATTTACAGGTGAATTAGATTTATTAATGAATGAAAAAAGTTTTAGTTACAAGCCAGGAAAAAAAATAAAAATGGTTTTGCCTCGCTCTTATACCATGACGAAAACATTGAATAAATCGATTCTTAAGTATAAAAAAACGGGTAAAATTGAAAATGAAGTTCTACTCAACACAATAGATGGTTCAGAAATTGACGAAGATTTTGGTGCCAACATATATTCTACACTATTTGCAGGTTTTATAGGAGAATATGTTGAATATCCTTATTCAGACAATTATGAATATGAAATGGAAGATGGTAAAAGCTATTCTGAAAAAAAAGTTCGGCCTTTTGCGAAGCAAATAAATGGTTTTATGAGCGATGGATTGCCTCAAGGATTATGGACAATAAAAGATCAATTTGGAAAAGTTTTGTATGAAATTCCATTTGAAAAAGGAATGGTTAATGGAACTTTTAAAGAATATGACAACTTGTATCCTAATGCTGAGTATGATTACCTTGATTATGAAAGTGAAGATTATCTTCAAGATTCAATGCCAAAAAGAAAAACTCATTATTTGTATTCTACAAAGGAGTATAAAAATGGCGTTGCAAACGGTCAATCAAACCGATACAATTGGTTGGGCGAATTGAACGAACAAGAAATATATAAAGATGGGTATAGAGAAGGTCCTGCATTCGAGAGAAACAATCTTGCTTATACGAGTTTAAATTATAAAGACGGTTCTTTAGATGGCTATGTCAGAACCTATTTAACACTTAAAGGACAAGATTCATTATTGCTTTTCGATCTTAATTTCCAAAATGGCCTGCTACAAGGTGAATCACGTTCTTATCATACAAATGGTAAATTAGCGAAAAGAGGATTTTTCTTGAATGGTGAACCAATTGACGATTATGAAGCAATTGATACATTAGGTTTCAAATATCATTATGTGAAATTCCTTTATTCTTATCCAGTTGAAGAGAAAATTTGGGAAGAAAATCAATTAAGTGTGCGCTATTTGTTTGATTGGAAAGATTCAATTTATTTCCAACCAACGGATATTACAAGTTCCCAAAGTTTAGACAAAGTTTTGTCATCTTTGGGTATTGGCAGAGAATATTATGAACGACCTTATTATGGTCGACCAAGCCTCGTGAATAAGGAAAGTATAGATTACCACATTACCAAGTATTATCCGAATGATTCAATTGCCAGAGATGGTGGAATTTCATCAGGTAAAAAAGTGGGCTGTTGGAAATATTATAGCTACGAAGGAGAAATGCTGTACGAAGCTGATTATTTCGACACAATTATCACTGTCAATGATTCCATTCAATTTAAATCAAAAGGAATCATGATTGACTTTAATGCTGCTGGTGATATCATCAGTCAAAGTTACATCATTGAGAAATTTGAAAAATACGATTGTTCGCACACCGATCATTATGAAATCCGCCAATACATGACTTTCTGGCAAGGAAAAGATACGATTGACCGCATGAACGGTTATGTAAGAAATCATTATGACAATGGAGTTCTTCAAAACGAAGGCTGGATGAAAAATGGTTTGCCAACGGGTGTTTGGAAATATTATGATCCATACGGCAAATTGAATTTGGTTGGAAATTATGTGATGGGCAAACGTGACGGACGTTGGTTAGGTGGCGATCTTTCAAAAACCAAATACTTAGGAGATATTTGCTTGAATCCAAATCTTCCAAATTTAGAAGAAGAAATTAAATACAGAGAAAATCTTTTGGATATTATTATCACCAATTACCAACTTGGCAGAGCCTTGAACAAAGAATTCTATGATGTCAACATGAATAATTATGGCGATGAGGAAGAAGTTGATGGTGAGGAAGAGATGATTGAGGAAGAGTAAAAAAAAGAGATGGTCATTAACCATCTTTTTTTATATCCCCTATTTCGTGAACTTCATTACTTTTGTTAAAATAAAGAATTCATTATGGTTCAATTGAAACATGGCGGAGAATTAACGGCTGATACCTCAATCGTAATTGTTTCCAATAAAAAAACAAAATTAGACACGTCGGTAAGCAAAGATGTTGTCTCATATCATACGAAATTCCAAAAAGGAGAGGAGAAATTTGATTTTCTGAAGACTGCAAATGGATTCGTGTTCTTCGTGAAAGAAGATCAAAAAAACGAAGAATTACGCGTTGCGGGATCTAAAGTGTTTTCTTTCCTAACAAAAGAAAATAGTTCAGTTGCATTTTTAGGTGAAACTGCTGCTATATTGATGGTTGGTGAAGGTTTATTACTTTCTTCTTATCAATTCATCAAGTATTTCAAGGATGAGAAAAAGAAAATAAATGGTTTAAAAGAACTGTTGTTTCCAACTGAAATTTCACAGAAAAAATTAGATGAATTAGCTTCAATGGCAAAAGCAGTTTTCTGGGCACGTGACCGTGTCAATGAACCTGTTTCGCATTTGAATGCAACACAATTGAGCGAACATATTGTCGCTTTAGGAGAAGAATTTGGATTCAATGTTCAGGTTCTTCAAAAATCTCAGATTGAAGCATTGAAAATGGGAGGGATACTGGCAGTAAACCAAGGTTCAATTGATCCACCAACATTTACGATTGTAGAATACAAGCCTGAAAAAGCAATCAATAAAAAACCAATTGTTTTAGTTGGTAAAGGAGTTGTTTACGATACTGGTGGATTGAGTTTAAAACCAACCCCAGG
>CANNKP010000147.1 GCA_947505255.1 Flavobacteriales bacterium | reverse complement strand
TAAACAACTGTTGCGATTAGAAAAACCAACCAACCCAGGTATGCATTTGCTTTTTTGTAACTCATTTGTTTTCTTTTAGTCTAAATATAGGCCATTAGTGGCAAAACAATCCATTTTATAGATTGAGCGATGCGAATTTAAAAATATATCCCTAGTTTCTTGCTGTTGAAAAGTGAAAAAATGCCAAAATCTTCATAAAAGTGGTGTTCAGAATAAAATTTTCTTGATTTTTTTATTTTTTTTCGTTTGAAATTAAATTTTGTTGCTAAATTTGCCCTCGCATTGCTAGCCAGTAGTAATGTTTTAATTGGCCCATGGTGTAACTGGCAACACGTCGGTTTTTGGTACCGAAGAGTCCAGGTTCGAGCCCTGGTGGGCCAACAAAAAGGAATTACGAAAGTAATTCCTTTTTTTGTGCACTAAAAGGCGAGAAGTTCATACTGAGTGGAGCATAGCGGAATCGAAGTGAGCCCTGGTGGGCCAACAGAAAGCTTCTCAGAAATGAGAAGCTTTTTTTGTGGCTTCGACAAGCTCAGCCAACGAAAAATCCCCTAAAATCAAGGAAATTTGTGCGGCTTTGCAATCTGTCTTTCAAGTTCACATCGAAGATCCGTATCGCATCTTTTTAGATTTAGCAAACAGAAAAACAGCGCAATTGAAATTCATTCCAAAATTGGAAGAAGGATTTTTGAGGAAGGTGGAGGAGGCTGATGGGATGAGATGAAATTTCAATCGCCCTGGTTTGTCAACTAGGGCGATTGATACTATTTCTTTTTAGTTCTTGTCTTTGGGTTGTATGCTGATTCATACTTATCAATCCAATCTTGTGCAGTCATCTTTTTCATCAATTCCCCAATAAGGTCATAGGGAATAGCATCCAATTTTTTAAAGCGGATACAACTTTTTCCCATGTCCAGTTTTTGTTTGCTGTGCTTTGGGTATTCGGAAACAAACCAATCCAATAATTGAGGGTCTGCATAAATTCCCATGTGATAAAAGTTAATAGATCCTTTTTATGATGCAATTCCAGCGAAAGGTAATGGCTCACTTGGTTTGCAATGATAACCATTTGGATAAAGCGAATGTGGAATTACATAACCTAAACCTCCATAGCTGATTCCTGCTTCAAACCCTGAAGGGAGATTTTTCACAATGATTTCATGTAGTTTATTGAATGGTTCAATTACTTTTTTAGTCAAGTTCAGCTATTGTTATAGACTTTTGTAATTGTTCCTTTAAAGTATTGTTTAGAAAGTTAATCATATCATCCATTTCCTGAAACATTTCATCAATCACTTCAGACTTTTCGCTGTTGTTTTGATACTTTTCATAAAACTCACCTAATTCCATTGTTTTAGGAATCATATTTCCCCCCTCCCAAGCATAGAAGTTAAATATGAATCCTTTAAATTTCAATGTATAATTATTGTTTTCATCAAATTCTAATATTGGATTCGTAATAATGTCGCCTGCTAAAAATTTGGTTTTTTTATAATCGCCCAGAACATCAACAAACTTGATTGGTACCAATTCTGAGGTTAGAGAAATTTCTAATTTAGTGTCATTATTTACTCTTGCTGATGCAGAACAATTCTTCGTCAGCGATTCAACACAAGGGATAAAAATCCCTATCCTACCAACTTTATTCGATGTTTTTTTCTTTTCTGAACTCTTTTTATTATTATATATAGATATTTCTCCGTTTATTTTATCATATAACATAATTTCTGATGCATTAATTACATAGGAAGAAGCACAGGTATCGCTCTCAATGTTTTCTTGAAACTTGTAATATACTATACCATCCTTTACTGGCAACTGAGCTAGTCCACTCATCGATAAAGAAAATAACGCAGTGATAAGTAGAATTGGTCTCATAATTATTCTAAATTTAAATTATATAAAAAAATATAAATGTCGATATTGCCTGCAATCCATAGCACAGACAAGCATGACTATACCTAAAAAAACAGACTATTAAACGTAAATTTAAATAATTATTCCATTACCGAGATATTATTTTAAATTATTTTATACCAATTTTTTTTGGCCAAGTGCCCTAAGGCTTCTAACTTCCCCCATTATGAAGGCATTTGTATTTTCGGTTTTAATTGGCTTTATTTTGATAATACCTGTAAACATATTTGCATAGTATATTATTCAAATATAGTAAAAAACTATCAAAATGATAATTATAACATACAAATAATTCATGTGGTTTTATAAAAGATCCTTTAAATTTATTTTGAAATTAATATTTAGATCCATACAATTCTTTCATATCCATTAATATTTTATAACTTTCAAAAAATATAGATTACTAAACTTAATTACTTTAAACAAATTCCAATGTTAAAACTCAATCTATTTGCTCTTATTCTATTTTTAATTTCATCATGCACATCTGTCTACAATTATCAAGTTTTCAAAACAGAATCTCCTGAACTGAATTTGATAAGTAATCTCCTCGTTTTTGAGGACACAAATTGCACTATAACTTATGATTTATGGTCCGAATCAGGAAATCCTTCTTTTTTATTTTACAATAAAACAAATCAAAATATCTCAATCGACTTAGCAGATTGTTTTTTTATTTTGAACGGAATTTCTTATGATTATTATCAAAATCGATCATATTCTTATTCTTCCTCCTCCACTGTTACCAATTCATCTGGCACTTCGAGAACATTCACAAATAGTGGTTCAAATTCATCAGGAAAAACGACAATTCAACCCACTTATATAGGGAACTCCTCAATTAACTCAAATTCTAATTCCTCGACACATTCTTATTCAACAGCAATAACAAATGGTTCAACTGCTGCAAATACAAAAGGATATTCTATTTCATTTGAAGAACAAAAAATCATTACAATCCCGAGTAATTCTGGAAAAGTAATTTCTGAATTTCAAATAGCTCCCTATAGATATAGACATTGTGATTTACACAAAAATCCAAATAATAGAAACGGTATTGACAGTATAGGGTTTTCAAAAGAAAATAGTCCTTTTGTTTTTTCAAATAACATTACCTATCAAATTGATACATTATCAGATTCGAAAATGAGAATAAAAAATAATTTTTATGTCAAATCAATTTTAAATTTAAAAGAAGAAAATTTTTATTACTCTGATTATGAAATTGGGTGCGACGGAAAGAAATCAATGTACAAGTCTACTTTTTTTAAGTATTTTTCTCCAGGATCCTTTTACATCTCATACCCATTAGATTAAAAGTTGCTAGTTACAAAATGAAAAAAGCAATGTTAATTTAATACAGCTCCAGGGAATCAAAGAATATTTACTTTCAGTATTTCACAAACACATTCTTTGGTTCTGTGAAAAACCGTAAAGCCTCTAATCCTCCTTCTCGTCCAACTCCTGAAGCTTTAACACCTCCAAAAGGGGTGCGTAAATCACGCACCAACCAGGAGTTGATCCAAACAATTCCAGAATCAATTTTATCAGCCATGCGATGCGCGCGTTTCAAATCGCTTGTCCATAAGGTTGCAGCTAATCCATATTGTGTTGAATTTGCCATCATTAACACTTCTTCCTCTGTATCAAAAGGAGTAATTGTAACAACTGGACCAAAAATTTCTTCTTGGTTTGTTCTACAATCGTATGCTAAACCTTCAATGACAGTTGGACGCAAATAATATCCATTTTCATAAGGAGCATCTAGAATAACACGTTCGCCACCGGTAAGGACTTTACCTCCTTCTGTTATAGCCAGGTCAACGTAGGACAAAACTTTTTCCATGTGAGACTGTGAAACAACTGCACCTAATTTTGCTTTTGGATCTTCAGGATTTGAAACGATTGTTTTCGACACTTTATCGACAAAGGCAGTTTTAAATTTATCATAGATTGTGCGTTCAATAAAAATTCTAGAACCACATAAACAAATTTGACCTTGATTCGCGAATGAAGAGCGCAAAGTAGTGCTCAACATATCGTCAAAATCACAATCTGCAAAAATGATATTTGGATTCTTACCTCCTAATTCTAAAGAAAGTTTTTTGAACATTGGAGCAGCAGTTCTTGCAATATATTCACCTGTTTTAGTGCCACCCGTAAATGAAATAGCTTTTATTTTTGGGTGCTTTACAATTGCATCACCAACACTTCCTCCCAAACCATGCAATATATTTAAAACCCCGTCAGGCATTCCGGCATCTTTTGCAACTTGACCAAGTAAATATGCTGTGTACGGAGTTATTTCGGAAGGCTTCGCAACCACACAATTTCCAGCAGCCAAAGCGGGAGCAATTTTCCATGAGAAAAGATACAACGGTAAATTCCAAGGCGAAATACAACCAACAATTCCAATAGGTTTGCGAATGGTATAATTTACACCAACGCCTTCCATATAATGTGATTCAGATGAAAAATGTATGATTCCAGTTGCAAAAAAATGAAAGTTCGAAACTGCACGCGGAATATCAACATGGGCAGCTAACGAAAGTGGTTTTCCATTATCCTTGGATTCAGCAGCTACAAATTCATCCATCCTTTTTTCAATTCCTTCAGAAAGACGTACAAGAATTTCACTTCTTTCTTCAACACTCATGCCTGACCAAATTGGAAACGCTTTTTCAGCCGCTTGAACTGCTAATTCAACATCTCGTTCATCAGAATTTGGAATCAAACTATATACTTTTCCAGTCGCTGGCTCGTAATTATCAATATATTGGCCACCTATTGGTTCACAATATTTTCCGTTGATGAAATTCTGAAGTTTTTCCATTTTTTACTTTTTGCTTCACGAAATTACATTGAATTTTAATAAAATGTTTTTTTCCTTGTTTAAAAACATCATTTGAACAAAAATAATTATACAACTAGCGATAAATCATTTTCAGAAAGCACATTTGAAAGATTCCCGTTTTTGGAAAATAATCCCAATTATAGAAATTCATTAAACTGTAAAATTATTAAATCATTGTATATCATATATTTAAAATATGAGCACTGTTTTTGTTAATCTCAGTTATGTTTTCTAATCATCAGACCGAATCCGCTGACAACTTGTCAGATGACATATTCTATTTGAATAAGGTTATTCGGCATCCAGATTCTGATGATTCTTTCAAAAAACTCGATACTTATTTTGGAGATTTAAAAAGTGGAATTATTGTCGTTAACAGCGAACTAAAAATAATTTATTTTAATTCAACCTCAAAATTACTTTTTGTAGAAGGAAAAGAAATTGACTCTGAAAAAATGCCAATTTTAGAGGCTATAAAACACCTATTAGAAGATAAAGCTAAGATTCTTCTTTACGAAAGCTTATTAAATAAAAAGCAATTAAAATTAGATTCTGGATTAAATTTAAAAAGTATTCAGCAATTGCATGTCAATCCAATTGGCGAAGATGGATTCATTTTCAAATTTATTCTTGACGAACTTTTCACCGTATCTGCATCTAATTTATTTAAATATTTTCCTGAATTACCAGTTTCATATTTTGGTTTTGACCTATTAGCAGGGAAAAGAATCTCAATTCGATTTGTTTCAGATAATTTTGGTAAAGTATTTCCTTTTTTAGACCAGAAAAATGTTCTCGAAAACGAAAATTATTTTCTTTCGCACATCGCTCATGAGGATTTACCAAAATTCGTTTCCAAATTACAAAACCTAAAGCGCGGTAAAAATTCATTCACGTACGAATTCAGAATGAATATCAATGAAACAGAACATCGCTGGTTCAAACTAATTGCTGGACGTTTTAATGAGAAAACGGAAAAGAATTTTTGGTTAGCTTATTTAGAAGACATTCATGAGAAGAAAACAATCTTACTTGAAAGAGAAAAGCTTGTATATGAAACGTTGGATGAAGAACAATCACGTTTCGCAATGGAATTACATGACGGATTAGGTCAAAATCTTGTTGGCGTTAATCTTTACTTAAGCATGGTAAAGGAAAATTCCGAAAGTGAAAATAACATAGCAGTTTGCAAACAACTAATTCAAGATAGTATTCTTCAAATGAAATCTATTTGTTATAATCTAACACCACCTGAATTAGACAAAGGATTACTTTATGCGCTCGATGTTTATTTTGGCAAACAAAATGAGCTCTCAAAATTGATTGAATTCAATTTTATTGCGAAACAAGTTCCAATGAATCATTTAGATTTAAAAAGTAAATATAATATCTTTAGAATAATACAGGAATTCGTTACAAATTCAATTAAATACGCAAACTGTACTCAAATAGATTGTACTATTTACAGTAAAGAAAATACAATCTATCTTGAAATTAAAGACAACGGAATTGGCTTTGATTTAGAAAGTGTAAAGAAAGGAATGGGTCTGAAAAATATGCACAAACGTGCTTTCTTATGTGGTGCAAAACTTGAGCTTGAAACTTCTATAGAGCAAGGGACTAAACTAGCAGTACTTTTTTAAAAGTGGATTAAAAATCACCTTCCTTCAAAATTACTTTTTTATAACCTTAATAACCCAATTCTTTTCCTTTTAATGTAGCCGGAATTCCATCCGTTAACCATTTCGGGGCTGGCTTATCCAACAAATAATAATCAAAGAATTGACGCATTCGAATACTTAAATCAATTCGATTGGCATTT
>CANNKP010000146.1 GCA_947505255.1 Flavobacteriales bacterium | reverse complement strand
TTTGGGATTTAAAAATTAGTAATTCAATTTTAGTTAATGACTTGAACTTATGAGAAAACAGTTGATAGTATTATTTTTTTGGATTTCTGTTTTTGATCTAACACTTGCTCAATCTCCAATAATTCCTGCGCCTGTTGTTTATAAAGAACTAGAAGGAATTAATCAAATCGGTAATCTTATTTCAGTGAATACCGAAAATTTACCTGAAGAAATCAAAGAATATTTCATCGATAAATTAATTAATGTATTTGGCATCCAAGTGGCGCTTAATTCCAATTCTAAAAAAATTGTTTTTAAGAAATTAGTGAATACACCCCCTGATTATTACACGATTAATATCACTGATAATATTTTGATTACTTATAGTTCTCAAGCAAGTTGTTTCTATGCGGTCAATTCATTGTTACAATTAATTCAGGGAGAAAAAGGTGCATATTATTTTAATAAATGCTTCATTCAGGATTATCCAAAGTTTGAGTGGAGAGGTTTGCATCTAGATGTCAGCAGGCATTTTTATAGTGTAGCTGAAGTGAAAAGGTTTATTGATTTAATGGCCATGTATAAATTCAATACGTTTCATTGGCATTTAACTGACGATCAAGGATGGCGAATTGAAATAAAAAAATACCCAAAACTAACTGAAATTGGGGCTTGGAGAGATAGTACAATAAACGATCATTACACAACAAAACCAAGGACTTATACAGTCGAAAAGTATGGAGGTTTCTATACACAAGACCAAATTAAAGAGGTGGTAGAATATGCTCAAAATAGGTTTGTTTCAATTGTTCCTGAAATTGAAATGCCAGGACATAGTCGTGCCGCATTAGCTGCTTATCCTTACTATTCTTGCACTGGAAAACAATTAGAAGTGCCAGGTTTGTGGGGTGTTTTTGATGAAGTTTTTTGTGCGAAAGAAGAAAGTATTGATTTTCTGAAAGACATTTTAAGTGAAGTTATTGAATTATTTCCGTCACAATATATCCACATTGGGGGAGATGAAGCTCCAAAAGTAAGATGGAAAACGTGTCCTCGATGTCAAAAGGTAATTCGAGAAAATGGCTTAAAAGATGAACATGAGCTTCAAAGTTTCTTCATTCGAGAAATTGATGAATATCTTACATCTAAAGGTCGCAAGTTAATTGGTTGGGATGAAATTCTAGAAGGCGGATTGTCACCAAATGCTGCAGTGATGTCTTGGAGAGGATTTGAAGGTGGAATCGAAGCAGCAAAACAAGAACATTATGTTGTGATGACACCTGGTTCGCATTGTTATTTTGATCATTATCAGAGTTCTAATCCAAACGAGCCACTTGCGATTGGAGGTTATACACCACTAGAAAAAGTGTATGATTTCAATCCAATTCCTAAAGGATTTACAGAACAACAAGCACATTATATTTTGGGAGGTCAAGCAAATTTATGGACGGAATACATTCCTGACATGAAGCAATTGGAGTATATGACTTATCCGCGAGCATTAGCTTTATCCCAAGCATTATGGTCTGAAAATAAACCGCCATTTGATGATTTTAAAAAATCCTTTGTTGATTATCATATAAAATATATGAGTCGCTATGAAATCAATTATTCTAGGGCATTTTTCTATCCAAAAATGGAAATTAAGTCAAAGTTGAATGGTATCAATGTTCACTTTAAAAGTGGAGAACCAAATTACCGGTTCGATTTATCCATTAATTCAGATGAAATTCATCCTACTATAAACGGAGAAAGAGTTGTTGGTGAAAAAGACAGTCTTTATTTTGAGCGCACAACTGGCAATGATTTAGTGAATTATACGTTTAAATTGTCATCTGAATATACTTCTGAACCTTCTGTTTTCAATTTGACAATACATCCTTCAGTTGAATTGCCAATCGAATTGATAACAAAACCAAGTGAAAAATATTCGGGCTCTGGACCTTCAACTCTTGTCGATGGTATTATTGGGTGCAAACCGTGGAAGGGCAATGAATGGTTAGGTTTCCAAGAGCAAGAAATAGAATTTGTTGTTGATCTTAAGAAATATTCAAAAATTGATTCGTTGGAAATAGGTTTTTTAGAAGATGAAGGTTCTTGGATTCACTACCCAAATTTCATTCGATTTTCTGTTTCTAAAAATGGCAAAAAATGGAAATATTTGAAAAATTCAGATTTGAAATTATCCATAGATGATGCGAAAAAAGACAAAACTCTGCCTTTCGCAACTGCCATTAACAGCAAAGGTCGATATGTGAAATTTTTAATAACCACTTTTGAATCAATCCCTCAAGGAATGTCAGGCGAAGGAAATGTTCCATGGACATTTATTGATGAAATAATACTATTTTTTAGATAATGAAGTTTGAATTATGCGCTGCTTCCTTAGAAGCAATTCGAATAGCGAAGGAATTTAATTTTGATAGAATAGAATTGTGTCAAAATTTAGAACAAGGTGGAATAACGCCTTCCTACGGAATGATAGAGTATGCAATTGCATATGGAATAGAAACGCATGTGTTAATTCGTCCACGACCAGGAGGTTTCAATTATTCAGAAGATGAATTAGAAGTAATGTTACGTGAAATTATCAATTGCAAGGAAATGGGAGCCGCTGGTGTTGTAATTGGTGCATTGACTGAAGCTGGAGAAATTGATGAGGATATATTGGCCCAAATAATGAATAAATCAAAAGGAATGGAAGTGACGTTCCATAGAGCATTTGATGATTGCATTGAATGGGAAAAAGCAATGGATATTTTAATAGAAAATAAGGTGAATAGAATCCTTTCATCTGGTTTGTCTCGTAATGTTGAAATTGGTATGCCTCTATTAGAGCAAATGATGGCATATAGTGCTGGCAGAATAGAAATTATGACGGGTGGTGGGGTAAGTGCTGCAAACGTGAGCAAAATTGCCAAAGAACTTTGTCCGAATGCCATTCATTTTTCTGGTACTGTTAAATTTCAACAAGATGAAGAATCACTTTTTTCCGAATCAGTATTGAAGGTCGATAAAGCAAGAGTTCAAAGAATTCTAGATGCAGCCAAAATCTAATTCTGTAATCTTTTCAACAATATAGCGTTTAAGGGAAATGAAAAGTAGTTTATTTATCTGTTTCTTGTTGTTTATAGCTCCGTCATTCGCTCAATGCGATTCAATTCCTCTTTTAAACAAAGAAATCACGAATTTAGTTGGACTTAAAATCAATAAGAAAGTTGGAACAGGAGAATGCTGGGATTTAGCGAAATACGTTTTAGATGAAGTTGATGCAAAATGGGATGGAGGATTGGTTTACGGAAGAAAATTGTCCGCTTCTGAATGCATTTATCCAGGTGATATCATTCAATTCGAAAAGATTAAAATAAAATACAAAAAAGGAAAACAGATTTTCACTGAAGAAATGCCTCATCATACTGCAATAGTGTATAAAGTTGTGGACCAAGATGAGATAATGTTAATTCATCAAAATACTGGTTATTCAGGCAGAAAAGTTGGAACGAGTTCTTTAAAATTTTCAACAATTATTTCGGGCAAATATTACATTTATAGGCCTGAAAAGTAAATTTAAATCCTATCTAATACATATTGAATCAATTCTTTCATTTCAGTATCAAAACCTTTTGAAAATTCCATATTAGGTCGGTTCGCAACTCCCAAACAAATAGTAGTGCAGCGATGACCCATTGCCTTTCCCAATGCAAAAATTGCCGAACTTTCCATCTCAAAGTTGGTCACTAGTTTATTTTCAAATTGGAAAGATGTTAATTGCTCATTCATTCCGTCAATTGCATTTTTTACGCGCAATTGCCTCCCTTGAGGTCCATAAAAACCGCTACTTGTAACCGTAATTCCTTGATATGTTTTATCTGAAATTAATTTATCAGTAAGTGTTCTGTTTGATGCGACCAAATAAGGCTGTATCCCGATAGGAAAATTTAAATGCTTGACCAATTCATCTTTTAATGTTTTCTCTTCTTCTGTGTAAGAAATATCATAGAAATGAGCTATATTATCTAAACCAAATGCATGTGTCGAAACAATATATGAATGAATTGGAATTGTAGACTGAAGTATACCACATGTTCCAATTCGAATAATATCCAATGATTGTAAATTCTCTTTTTCTTTGCGATTTTCTAAATCAATATTCGCTAAAGCATCTAGTTCATTTAATGTGATATCAATATTATCGGTGCCAATTCCTGTTGAAATAACAGTAATTCTTTTCCCCTTGTACATCCCTGTATGGCAAACAAATTCTCTATGTTGAGATTTATGTTCTATCGATTCGAAAAAAGTAGAAATCAATTGAACTCTATCTTGGTCGCCAACAAGGATTATTTTATCTGAAATAGTTGAAGGAGACAAACCTAAATGATAAACTTGATTTTTGATATTAAGTACTAACTCTGAAGGAGGAAATTGCATAGCATATAAAATAAAAAAGGTGCCATGATTAGCATGGCACCTTAAAAGTACAATTTTAGCTTAATTAGAAGTTAAACTTCCAAAAACTTTCTTTAATATATCCGTTACTTGAGCCATTGGGTCTTTACGAATTTTGTTTTCTTCAATTTCAACCATATGATACAATCCTGCTATTGCTCTTTCTGTAACATATTTATTTAAATCAGGGTTTAATTTTTCACCGCCTGTTAAATTCATTGCGGTATTATATTTTGTTATTATCGGATTCCAATATTCAGTTAATTTTACTTTCGAAATAGCTGCTTCAACTTTAGGAGAAAAGGCTGTGATCAGTTGAGCAGTAGTGTTATCCTTTAAAAATTTTGTTGCTGAACCATCGCCTCCATTCAAAATAGCAAAACCATCAGAAATACTCATATTCATAATTGCATTTGCAAAAATTGGAAGTGCTTCTTTTGTAGCTTCTTCGGCTGCTCTATTCAATGTTGTTTCAAATTTAGTCACTTGTTCAGTTAATCCCCAATCTAATGCTTTTTGTTTTACTTTAATAGCGTCCTCAGGAAAAGGAAGTTTAATTGCTGAATTTCCTAAAAAACCATCCGTAACTGAAGTTAAATTAACGGAGTTTTTAATCCCAACATTTAATGCTTCTTTTAATCCTGATACTACATCCGCATTGGATAGTTGAGGTTTTGTTGGTTCACTATTGGTTGCTGTAACCATTGACGCAGCCTCCTCCAATACGTCACACGCTGGAAGAATCATTGCACTTAATACTAATGTTAGAGGAAAAAATATTCGTTTCATTTTTTTAGATTTTGTCAAACATACTATAATTTTTTGGATAGGCAAAAACGATACCAAAAACACAAAAAAGGGAGAATAAATCCTCCCTTTTTTGTGTGATATTAGTTTTTGAATTATTTGATTACGTTAATGTATCCGGAGAATTCATATTTATCATCATTGACAGAATCTTTCGCACTTGCCTTCCAAACATACATTCCAGATTGTACAATTTGTCCATTGTACGTACCGTCCCATTTAGCTTTTGGATCATGTGATTCCCAAATTATTTCTCCCCATCTATTGAAAATGGATAAATCAAAATGATAGATGTCTATACCATCAACAAATATTTCCCATGATTGATTATGTTCATCGCCATCAGGTGTAAATGTATTAGGCGCATAGAATATAACATCTTGAATAATGTGCATTATGTATGTAATAGTATCCACACAGCCATATTCAGAAGTAACTAAAAGAGTTACAGGATAATCAGCAATTTCTCCTTCAGGGAAAATAAATGATGGGTTAGTAGCAAAACTATAAGATGGACTAGAACCTGGACTGAACCACTCCCATGTTACCACATCAATTGATGAACGATCTTGTAAATGAATTCCAGTTTCAAAAATTGTTGCAGGGTTACTTGAGAAAGTGAAGTCAGCTGTTGGTAAAGGTTTAACATCAATAATATTATTAAATGAACCTGTGTAAATACAACCATAAATAGATGTAATTGTCATGTTACAAGAATATAAATTCGGTTGTGTAAAGGTGTTAGATGTAGAATCAGCGCCTATTTCCAAATAACTATTGTTATCAGAAAACTCAAAATAAGTTGTAGCTATTTCCCCACCATTTGTAGAAGTATTAGTGAATTCAAAGAATCCTGGAATACAATCTTCAGTTTTGTTTGGTAAGATATTCGGTACAATTGGTGTCGGGAAAGTAATAACTGTACAAGAATCTTTTACCGGAGAACCACATGCTTCAGACATTCTTACACAATATTGTGTATTTGTTGTTAATGGATCAACAAGAATAGACGTTCCTGTTCCAATTAAAGTTCCGTTTTCTGTCCAAGTAAATGTATAAGGTGAAGATCCTCCTATTCCTGTAACACTTAATAATATGTCATCTTCCGAACAAATTTGAGTTGGCGGTGTCAGTATAGTTATTGATAAAGGACTAGGTTCCCCTAAAGTTCCAGTAACAGTAACCACACATCCATTTGCATCTGTAACAGTAACAGTATGAACACCAACAAACAAATCGTTTGCGATATCTGTAATCGAGCTAGAATTATCCCATGAATAAGTATAAACAGGTGTTCCTAATGTTACATTAATATCTATCATACCATCGTTACTCGAATTACAGGTAACATCGGTTTGATTCGTAATTGTCGCAATCATTCCAGG
>CANNKP010000145.1 GCA_947505255.1 Flavobacteriales bacterium | reverse complement strand
GTATTATCTTGACTCAAACGGCGAATGGTTATACGATTTAGATCGGTCAAAGAAGTTAGTACTGAGTCAAGACAAAATTTTATCCCTGAAAATTGAAATCAGAAATGAAACGGATAAATCTATTGATCTCAGCAAAATTGAGCTCTTACAAAATTTAAAAATGCCGCTTCAAACCTTGGAAATCACATTTTTTCTTCACGAACCTAAAAAAACAAAACTGAACATACGAAAATGGGAATTCATCAAAGATCCGGAGGCCTTTTATACTCTTTACCTTGATGTTCCAATTAACGAAAAGAAAAAACATGTTATGAGAAATCTCAATCGATTCGAAAAATTGGAAAAGATTGAAATACATGGGATTTATTAGAAGAGACAAAAATCCCTTTCTTCTTAAGGTTTGTTTTTAGTTGATAACTCCCTATTATCTAAACAAAAAGCGCTTTCTCAAAAATAAACATTGTATACCAGTTGGATTATGCATAGATTCGACTCGAAATTAGAATACATCTACTTTAGTTCTCACCTGAAAAGGAAATAGCTATTGTTTTTTTGAAAATAATACGAAGCTCATTTATCGTATAGCCATCTAAATATAGGTAGTTGGCGAACAAAAAAAAGATCAGTTTCGCACATATAGAATTTATCGGTAATGCTTATTTTACCAACAAAATAAATAAATCAATAAACAAAAGTTCGGTTTATATCAGAACTTTTGTATATATTTGCAGAGTCATTCAAATGAGAATTTTAGGAAAGAAAATAATTTTAAAGGTTAAAAAGAAAAATATCGGTAATAAAAAGCTGTGTCGTGAAATTGATAAGCTAATAACTGATTTAGAAAAATTTAATCATAGAGAAAAAAATATTGATGACGTAAGAGAAGATGCAGACTGTGTTCATAGTGATGGGTTCTATTTTTTCGATATTAACGTTCATAGGATATTAATAATGATTGAGTTTGATGATGATGGTGAGGCTACAATTGTTTGGGCAGGAACCCACCAAGAATATCAAGCGACATTCAAAAATAATAAAGCATCCATTGAGAAATGGTTAAGAAAATTTAATTATATAGAATAATGAAAACACACTTTGATATAGAAAAAATAGTTGAAAACGGCTTAATCTCGAATGAATTGGATTATGAGAGAGCACTCATAGCTGATAGAAAACTACGTTTACTTGCAAGTGAAAATCTTCATTTTAAAAATTTAAGATTTAAACTGCGTGATTTAATCGAGAAATATGAAATTTCTGAATGGAGTGACGTTGACAAAATTGACGAAAATAAACTTTTAGAAAGTGATAAATATGAACGTATCGCAGAATTAGAAAGATTATTTATTGAAACCCGAAAACAATCTATCAGAAATAGGCTCAAAGAATTTGATTTAACTCAAGAGAACTTAGCTTCAATATTAGGTCATAAAAGCAAGACTCATATGTCTGAACTTATGAATGGTATTAAGCCATTTACTCTAAAAGATTTAATTATTATAAATAGACTACTAAAAATTGAAATAGCTATTTTGATTCCTGTGTTTCTCTCAAAGGAAGACCAAACCAAGGTGAAGGAAGCTATTATAAAATTAGACAAACCAAAAGTAAAACTAACAAGTGACGATTTAGTTCTATGCTAACTGAATCTAAATGCCGATAACAGCACCTACCCAAAAGTGGCGATTCATTTGTTAAATCAAGCATTGTGTTTCGTGTCAAGTTCTGAGATGATAATTAGATTTTGTCTCCTAAATCTATAACTTCTTTCTACAGGTGTTAACTCCCGTTTTTTCAACAAAAAGCGCTTTCTCAAAAATAAACATTGTATACCAGTTGGATTATGCATAGATTCGACTCGAAATTAGAACACATCTACTTTAGTTCTCGCCTGAAAAGGAAATAGCTATTGTTTTTTTGAAAATTATACTAAACTCATTTATCGCATAGCCAGCGAAAATGGGTGACTTAGCACAACATAAACACAACATATAGCGCATATAAATAAGTTATGCGTCACCCTGTGACAACCGTCACAACCATAAACATAATTAATTAAGAAATGAAATTATTTGTTTGTAATAGAAGTAAAGACAAGAGTGTAGCTAAACAAGCTATTGACGACCTATTGACTAAATCCGAAAATTTCATTGCAATTCAACAAGAAATTGAACAATCGGAAACTTGGCAAAAAAAAGTTGAACAGAAAATGCAAGAAAGTGACTTTGTTGTTTTCTTGCTTGGTGCTGACACTTTTGAAAGCGAACAAATAATCTGGGAATATGCAAAAGCAAAGAACTTAAACAAACAAATTATTGGTTACAAATTAAGCAGTGCTTCTGAACAATCAATTTTATTTTGTCAAGGTTTTCAGTTGTTTGAAAATCCTGAACATTGTATAAAGTTTCTAACAAAGACATATGATGATGATAGGAAACTAAAATTAGACCAATACAAAATAATGGTTAGTTCAACCGAAAAGGTAACTGAAAACAGAATGAAAGTGAATAATTTATTTTTTACAATCACTTCTTCAATCCTTTCAGTAGGTTTTGTTCTTGGCAAAACTTTTGGGTTTTCAATTAAAGCAATGCTAGGAATGCTCACTTTAACCATTTTGTCTTTAATTGTATCTTACTTTTGGGAGAAGCTAATTTTATCTTACGCTTTGCTTAACAGAGGAAAATTTAAGGTAATTGACAAAATTGAAAAACAATTACGAACTAATATGTTTGAAGACGAGTGGAAAATCTTGACAGAAGAAATTAAGTATGAACCAAATTCAAAAACTGAAACAAAAATTATAGAATATTTTAGAATATTCATTTACATAATCGGATTTATCGAACTTATGTACATCGGATTTCTATTCTATCAAACTTTACCAAAATGTAACTGTTAAAATTAAATAATATGGCAAATAAAAGAGTATTCGTGGCTTTCGCAATAGAAGACCAAACAACAAAAATCCTTTTTACAGGGCAAGCAAAAAACAAAAACGTTCCATACGACTTTGTAGATATGTCTGTTAAAGAACCTTGGGACACACAATGGAAAACAAATTGTAGAACTAAAATTAAAGGTTGTGACGGATTTATTGCACTAATTTCCAAAAACACAAAAAAGGCAACTGGACAACTTTGGGAAATTAATTGTGCAAAAGAAGAAAAAATCCCGATTTTAGGTATCTACATTGACGGTGCAGGATATTCAGACAAACCTGATGAAATGTATGGTATTCTATGTAAAGAATGGACTTGGGACAATGTAAAAGATTTTATTTATTCTTTATAACAAGAAGGGCGAACGCATAACAGCAGTTTGGCAAAATGGCGGGTTCAGTGCTAAATTGAACATTCGTATTTCTAATAAACTTTAGTGCTTAATTGAAAGTAAGTACTTCTAAATCCGCCACTTCGCCAAGCTGCAAACCGTTAAGTATAAAATAGGAACATGAGCTGTAATACATTTACTGAAGATCCAATTAAAATGGCATTTGTTTCTGCCCTTATTGGTACATTAATAGCATTAGTAGGCACTAAGATTTATGAAAAAATAAAGGCTATAAGCCAGAGAAAGCAAAACCTTCAAAATTTAAAAAAACTACTAGAGGCTCATAAATCAAGATTTCAAGAAATTTCTGATAAGGTAGGAAGTGATCAAGTGCACCCTCATATAAGCGTATTACCAGTTTATCAGTTCTTACATAGTGAATGGATTGATGGAACAAAAGATTCTGAATTGATCAATTACCTATACAATCATTTAGAGAACTTAGAACAGATTTCTCGAGTTTTCAATATTATGGATATTAGAAGCGGTGGTTTTACATCTGTTCAAAAAGAGGAAGGAAGAAACCTTGAAAACAATTTGGTTTCTGCAATTCCAATTATGATGGATAATCTTGAAAATTGTATTAATGCTATCAATTAAGTTATACGCATAATAACACATATAAAAGAAATATCAAAATAGATATTCTAGAAAAAGACCTTACTTTCCGTAACTTCGAAAAGTAGTATAACATTAGGAAAATAAAGATTTGAAACTGCATCCAGATATAAAAGACCAGAGAGCAATTAAAAGGTTTGAAACCTTAGAATCTGATTTTAATATAATCCATAATAACTATTATGATTACTC
This sequence comes from Flavobacteriales bacterium, assembly GCA_947505255.1. Lineage (GTDB taxonomy): Bacteria > Bacteroidota > Bacteroidia > Flavobacteriales_D > Crocinitomicaceae > M0103. Next base: position 2,507 of record CANNKP010000145.1, on the reverse strand, counting down.
AATTAGTATATACATAAACAGTAAGTCAAATTTTAAATACTTATGTCCTAAGCATGGCATTCAAGAGACCACAGCGAGCAATCATCTAAAAGGGAAAAAGTGTAAATTCTGTGTTTATGAAAAAGCTGGGAGTTATCATAAGTTAGATGAAAAAGAATTTATTAATCGTGCAAAGAAAGTACACGGCCTAAATTATGATTACAGTAATATCAAATACTCTAATATTCATACCCCTATTGAGATAATATGTAAAACACATGGTTCATTTATTCAAAACCCCAACAATCACTTAAAAGGACATGGCTGTATTGAATGTGCAGGTGTTAAACTTAAATCTACAGAACAGTTTATATCCGAATCAAAACTAATACATTCAGATACATATGATTATGAGAAAACTGTTTATGTTGGTGGAAAAAGTAAAGTAATTATTTCCTGTTCGATTCATGGAGATTTTGAACAATATCCAAATGCTCATTTAAAAGGTCACGGTTGTGAAAAATGTAGTTATAAATTAATTTCTTTAGCGAAAAGATCATCTAAAGAAGAATTTATAGTACAAGCAAAAAAAACTCATGGGTTAAAATATGATTACTTAAATATTGAATATATTAATGCCAAGTCGGAAGTTGAAATAATTTGTAAGGAACATGGAATATTCATTCAAACTCCTGATTCCCATATAAGAGGTTCTGGTTGTCCTGGATGTGCGGAATATGGTTTTAATACTGATTTACCTGCTATACTATATTATCTCAAGATTGAACATGAAAATAGGTGTTACTATAAAATAGGTATTACTAATAATAATGTGAAAAGCAGATTTCAAAATAAAGCTTTGGCTAAAATTCTTGATTATATTGAATTTCGTTTCGAAAAAGGGAAAGATGCATTAATAATTGAACAGTCTATTTTAAAAAAATATAAAAAGCACATTAACCTTAATGAAATAATTCTAAAAGATGGAAATACTGAAATTTTTTGTTCGGATGTACTAGGTTTTGAATTACTTAAGAAAAAAACTATTTACAATAATGAATTTATCGATTTAAAAAGCTTTATATTCTAAACAGTTATCCCCAAAAAAAAGGTCAACTCTCGTCAACCCTTTTCAATATCTTAAGCTTCTATTAAATCGTAATCAAACCACCTACAATCAGCGCCACTGAACAAACAGCTAATACGATGTATTGCATGATCGTTGGTTTTAAGGTTGCAACTACTTCGTTGTCTTCTTTCGACATTGCGGTCATCAATAAACGTAAGTAGTAGAACATTCCAATTCCTGAGTTTACAACTGCTAGAATCACCAAAACTGGGTATTCGTTGAACGCACTTGAGAACACCATGAACTTACCAAAAAAACCAGCTAACGGTGGAACACCTGCCATTGATAAAAGTGCCAAAATCATCACAATACCAATCAATGGGTTTTTACGTCCAATGCCTTTATAAGCTGAGATATCGTCGTCTTCGTTGTTTACAATCAATGAAATGATGATCAACGCAATCACTGCAAAACCGTATCCTAATAGGTAAATCCACAAGTTCCAAACACTTTCGAAATCTTGAACGATGATTGCTAAAAGCGCATATCCTGCGTTCGCAATACTTGAATACGCCAATAAACGCTTGAACTTTGTTTGTCCTAAAGCAGAAAGGTTTCCTACAAACATCGTTAAGATGATTAAACCAAACAAGGCGCCAGACCACAAGCTGTGTAAGTCACCGAATACAAACGTGAACAATTTCATGAAGGCAAACAAACCAGCTAATTTCACAACCGCTGCCATGTAACCTGTCACGATGTTTGGACTTCCGCCATATACATCTGGACTCCAAAAATGGAAAGGCGCTGCTCCTACTTTGAATAAGAACGAAGCCATCATCATCAACACACCAATCGATAAAAGTGGGCCTTGAGCCGTTCCGTCGTTGATTGCTAAAGCGATTTCAGACAGTTTAAATGAACCCGTTGCTCCATAAACCCAAGCCGTTCCGAAAAGTAAAATACCCGTTGCAAAAGCACCTGTAAAGAAATACTTCAATGAGGCTTCAGAAGAAAGAATGTTTTTCTTTTTACTTCCAGCCAATACGTAGATTGGAATCGAAAGAATTTCTAATCCTAAGAAGAACATGAACAAATCTGTAAAAGCAATCATACACAGTGCTCCGACCAAGGAAAACAACAACAAAGAAATGTATTCTCCTGTGTGTTCCACTTCTTTTTTGAAGTACGAATAACCTCCAACGATGATCAACAAGGTAAAACTCATTGCCAACACACTGTAAAGAATCGCCACTTTATCGAATTCCAATCCATCATATTTGATGTGAATGAAAGCTGGATTGAACCAGGAATTAATCATCAAAACAAGTGCTGTAGATAAACCAACAACTGCTGTTGTCAACACATACGCTGGCTTATTCGCCATTGCGATAAACATGGAAATCAATCCTGTAACAAAAACTACAATTAACGCGTCCATATTATGGTATTAAGGTAT
>CANNKP010000144.1 GCA_947505255.1 Flavobacteriales bacterium | reverse complement strand
TTTGGTGTCGTATTGGTGAAAATCACTGTCAAAGGCACACATCCAAATGTAACATCTGGAGTAAAGCTTACTACTGGCACTGGTTCCAATGTGACATTTACTTGATCTGTATTAATGCATCCTGCAGCAGAAGTACCTGTTACAGTATATATTGTTGTTCCAGCAGGTGGATTGAAAGCTATTCCATTTGAAATTCCATTGTTCCATGAATATGTTGCAGCACCAGATCCTGTAAGTGTCACTGTTTGATTTTCACAAACAGCTACATCATTCCCAGCAAAAACAACCGGAATAGGATTAACAGTTACAATTACTTGGTCTGTAGAAGTACAACCAGCAGCAGAAGTTCCTGTTAACGTATACGTCGTTGTTGAAATTGGAGTAAATGCAACTCCATCAGTAATGCCATTATTCCATGAATATGCAGCAGCGCCAGAACCTGAAAGTGTTACAGCTGTTCCAAAACAAACACTTTGATCTTGACCTGCACCAACAATAGGCAAAGGATTTACAATTACATCCACTTGATCTGTTGAAACACATCCTGCAGCAGAAGTTCCGGTTACGGTATAAGTCAATGTTCCAACAGCTGGTGTGAATGCTATGCCATTAGTTATTCCATTTGTCCAAGTATATGTTGAAGTACCAGTGCCTAAAAGAGTAACTGAAGTTCCAAAACATATTGTTTGATTAATACCAGCGTTTACAACTGGAATAGGATTAACTGTTACCACAACTTGATCTGTTGCATTGCAACCTTCAGCTGAAGTTCCAGTTACTGTGTAAGTAGCTGCAGCAATTGGGGCAAAAAGAGTTCCATTTGTTACACCATTATCCCATGTATAAGTTGAAGCGCCAGATCCTGAAAGTGTAACTGAAGCGCCTATACAAATCGTTTGGTCAGGTCCTGCACCAATTATTGGAATAGGATTAACTGTTACCACAACCTGAGATGTATTTACACAACCATTTAGATCCGTTCCTGTAACAGTATAAGTATTTGTAGCAGCTGGGGTAAATGTCGCACCATTAATAACACCATTGTTCCATATATATGTATTAGCACCAGAACCACTTAATGTTACAGCTACCCCATTACATACAGCTTGATCAACCCCTGCACCTACAATAGGTAAAGGATTGACTGTTACTACAACTTGATCCGTATTAACACAACCTACAACAGAAGTTCCAGTTACAGTATATGTAACTGAGCCAACTGCTTGAGTAAATGGGACTCCATTTGTTATACTATTATTCCATATATATGTCGCAGCACCCGTCGCTGTTAATGTTGTTTGAACACCTGTACAAACTATCTGATCGACGCCTGCATTAATAGTAGGTAGTGGATTGACAGTGAGTGTTACAATGGCAACACTATCACAACCAGAAGGAAGCACAAATGTTTGAGAATAAACTCCAGCTACAGTTTGAGAAATACCGTGAATAACAGAAGATTGCCCTTGACAAATCGTGACATTAAAGTTAGCCGTTATAACGTTGTTTACCGTTATTGGGAAGACTGGTGAAGTTCCAGAACAACCAAAAGCATTTGTTACAACAACGCTAATAGGATTATTTGCAACAGTTGCATTGATAGTTGGTGTTAAAGCACCTGTTGACCAAGTATATGTTGCAAAAGGTGAACTTGTAGAAAGTAATGCAAAATTTCCAGTACAATATGTCGAAGGACCATTTATAATAGGAACTGGATTTGGGTTAACTGTTACCATTACTTGGTCAGTTCCTGTGCAACCTGCGGCAGTTCCAATTACGGTATAAGTTATTGTTCCAACAGCTTGAGTAAATGCAATTCCATTTGTTATTCCGTTATCCCAAGTGTAAGTAGATGCTCCAGTTCCTGATAGAGTAACTGCAGTTCCAGAACATACTGTCTGGTCTAATCCTGCATTCACAATTGGTAATGGGTTGACCGTTACAGTAACAATATCGGTATTTATACAACCCAACGTCGTCCCTGTTACAGTATAATTGGCTGTCCCAGCGGGAGTAAAAGAAACGCCATTTGATATACCACCTGTCCAAGTATAAGTTGTAGCACCAGTTCCAGTTAAAGTCACCGCTGTTCCAGCACAAACCGTTTGGTCTAGTCCTGCGCCAACAATTGGTAAAGGATTTACTGTAACGATTACTTGATCTGTTGAAATACAACCAAGTGAGGTTCCTGTCACTGTATATGTTGCTGTAGCTGTAGGAGTAAATGCTACTCCATTAGTTACACCATTATTCCATGTATATGTTGTAGCACCAGAACCTGAAAGTGTTACCGATGTTCCTGCACAAACCGTTTGGTCTAGTCCCGCTCCAACAATTGGCACAGGATTAACTGTTACAGTCATTGCATCAGTACCTGAACATCCAGCTGCATTTGAACCAGTAACCGTATATGTTGTGGTCGTGCCTGGAGAAACAACAAAGTTATTTCCAATTCCTAAACCATTATCCCAAACATAAGATACACCGCCAGTTGCAGTTATGGTAGTTGAACTACCAGCACATATTTGTACATCTGGCCCCGCATTAATAGGTGCATTTGCTGATATCGTGACAGTAACGGCATCAGATGCTGAGCACCCAAGTGAGGTTCCTGTTACAGTATATATTGTATTAATAGCAGGATTAACTGTTATAGAGGCGGTTAATTGTCCCCCTGGCGCCCAAGAATAAGAAGTGTTCCTATGTTTATTGCTCCTGAACAGTTGTCATTTACAGGTTGTGCATAAGCAGAAAAAGCAGTTAATGAAACCACTATAGCTTTGGTAATTGTTTTAAATACACTCATAATTATTGTCCAATAATGTTAGAAACGCGCATTTTTTTCTCTGTATAATTGATGTCACTTTTCGATCCTTTCATAAGCATATTGGAATCATTTATTGACCATGTTGCAGAATGATAAACGACAGAATCATTTAAAAAGCAATTAGTTTCAAGAATAATCCCAATAGCATCTAATTCTGATTTTGATTTCAATTCAATTTCAGACCCATCATTTAAAGTGATTAGATTTCTTTTTGTTTCAAAATAAGAACCACAAAAATCAACTGAATTAAAAACTGATGTTATTTGTTCCGTAGAATATTGATCGCCTATTTTTTTTATTTCAAAATTTGATTGGGTTAATGCAATTAAGCTAAGCATTATAAAAAATGATGAGAGTATTGTTTTTTGCATAAGGTGAATTTTATAATTAGTTTTTTTTATTACTCCTCATTTTTTTTGAGGGAATTCTATATTTTTAGTATAAATAAGCATTACAAGGTCATCTATTTTATTGATTTTAAATTTGAGCCACAGATGAAATTCAGTATTGATTTACAACCTCTTGAACTTGTCCATCAGAAATTAATGACAAGAATATGGAAGATGTAAGAAGGGCAGTTTTCAAAGTATTTGTGGTTGAAAAAATTATTAATTTTAAGACGCAAATATTTAAAAGCGGTTGCCTTTATTCAAGAAAACATTTAAAATAAAAACAAGAAATTTATTCTTTAATAGAATTTAGACAAAATCATTTATTCATCTTTCAGTAGATGACCATACTTTTCTTTGAAACGATTAAGCCTTGGTCGAGAAACACTTTTTACATAAGGATTATCTGGATGTATTTCCTCATAATTTTGATGATAGATTTCGGCTTTATAAAATTTGACCAATGGAACTACTTCAGTAGTAATTTTTGGAAATACTTTATCTTTGAGCAATTTTTCAATATATTTTTCGGTATAATCTTTTTCTTGTGCATTTTCATAAAAAACAATAGATCTATATTGTACGCCAAAATCAGGACCTTGTTGATTCAGCGTGGAAGCGTCGTGAGATCCAAAAAAGGCTTCAAGTAAGGTGTTATAATTCACTTTTGATGAATCATAATAAATTTTTACTGTTTCAGCATGCTTAGTTTTTCCTGAACAAACTAGCTCGTAAGTTGGATTTTTTTCTGTTCCTCCAGAATAGCCGGATTCAACTTCTTCAACCCCTTCAATAGATTCAAAAATGGCTTCAACACACCAAAAACAGCCTGCTGCGAAATATGCGGTTTGAAGTGAATCAAGATTTTTACGAACCTTTTTTTTAGAATTTGCTGTTTCGGTTCCTTGGGAACAAGCTGATAAAGCAATAAACAATAACGGGATTAAACTAAATTTCATCATTTCTAAATAACGAATTAAGTTTTAAATTGTTTGAATAAAGTTTATAAATCGTCTTTTTCTTCATCAGAAGCGTCCCCACGAATTGAACGATAACGCTTTCGAGCCTCAACAGAGTGCAAACTTCCTTTGAAATCAAATAACAACGTTTTATAGAATTCTGAAGCTTTTTCTTTGTCATTCAAATGATTCTCATAAATATCACCTAATTGAAAAAGTGCGTCGTCTGCTAAAATATCTTCTTTATAATATTTCAATAATTCTTCTAAAAAAGAAATTGCTTTAGTCCAATCTCCTTGAAGTTGCATTGCTTTAGATTTGCGAATGAGAATTTCATCACCTAAACTATGGTAAGGAAATGTGGCAATTATACTATCAAATAAAATAAAGGCTTCAGTATATCGATGTTGTTCAATTAATAAATCTCCGTTTGCAAACCAAGTCATTGCCTGATAATTGCTATCTAAACCAAAGTTGTCAGTGATTAAAATCGACAATTTCAACGCATCATTTGCAATTAATTTTGAAGTTGATTCTTTTAATACTCCTAATTGAGATTGGGCAAAATCGAATTCTCCGTCGTAATAGAAAATACGCGCATTTTTGAATTTAGCCTCGTGTCCAATAGGCTCAAATTTCAACTCACTTTCAATTTGCATATAAAGCAAAGACGCCTCCCAAATATCTCCATGCAAAACTTGTATATCCGCCAGCTGCATTTTTAACTCTGCTTTTTGCATATCTGTAATTCCAGGAATTAATAACGCTTCTGTTAACAAACTTATTCCCTCTGTTGCTTGATTTGCATAAAATGCCTGAATGTGACTCAATTCAATGATTAAGGGAATTGAAGATCGTTTTTTACCAACACGTAATAACGTAGTTTGATATTCAGAAATAGTTGTTTGTAATTCTTCTGCAGAGTAATTCCGATTTGTTGTAACCTCTAAAAAACGCGTATTCAATAATGCATTTTCAGCTTGATAATAATACATTTTATCATCACCTAAAGTGGTAACATATTTGAAGGCTTTGCGCGCTGTTTCATATTCCTTATTTTCAACGCACATTTTACCTAATTCTAACACAGCTCTTCCTTGCTCGCCTAATCTTTTATCCATGGCTTGAACTTGCACCAAGGCTCCAGTAAAATTTTTCTTCTGAATAAATAACCAGACTAACATTTCTGAATAAACTGATTCATTTGGTTTCTTTTGAATTCGCTCAAGTAAAGCATTTTTTAGAAAATCATATTCTTTTGATTCAGAAGCTGTGAAATCGATTTGACGGGCAAGAACTGTTTGAATTGTTGAAGCATAACTTGATTGAAAGTCGAGTAAGTCAAGATATTCGCCAATCATTTTTTCCGTTTGTCCCATCGCTCCATAAAGTTCAGCAAACTGAAAATGCAATGGATAGCCGTCTTTTAATAATTTTCTGCCTTTTTCAATTGATGAGAAGGCCAAATCATTTCTACCTTTTGATTTAAAGGCATTATACAAAGCAATGATTGAAGCTGGATCTGTTTCAAGGTTATCAATTAAATCGTCATAAATTTTTTGAGCTTTATCAATTTCCTTGTTGTCTTCATAAAATTGACCTAGAAGCACTTTGTATTCGATATCATACCTATTGGCTGAACTTTGTTTTTTCAGAACTTTTTCAGCTTCCTTAGTATCTCCTGTTTGATTTAAGCAATCAAAATAACGGTTGAAATTGAATTTCGAAGGGTCTTTGTCGTAGATTTTCGCATAATACATCTTGGCTTTTTCAAAATCGCCATTAGAGTAATAGTGCTGTGCTAATTGCTGATCTGTTTCTCCTTGAGCAAAGGAAAAACTAGAAATCCAAATAAATACTATTCCTAATAAAAATTTCATGGTTAATTGATAAGCAATTAGTGTATCTTCTTCTTGTTTAACAAACTCAATGAAAACGAATTTATTTCATCATATAAGTCATTAAATGTTTGTAATGTGTTTTCTTTTAATTCACAAAATTCGAAAAGTGAGTTAATTAATTTTAACACTTTTTCCTTTTCAAATGCAATATAATCAGGATACTTATCTCTTGAACCATTTCCTTTTTCGATATCGCTTTTTAATTTTTCAAGTATTACTTTTTCAGCTTCTAAATCAATGTTTAATTGGTTATTGGCCATTTTATATAAATCAAAAGATTTTCGCATGATGTTAAAAGCATCTAATTTTTTAGCAAAAATCAAATCAACTGTATCAGATTCATAATTAGTTTTAATTCGCATGTCAATTTCATTCGCTTGATCGGCATAGTCTGAAATTGATGTATAATCATTATTTACAAGGATAGTTTGTAAACTGTCTACTGACACAATCATCTCGTCAATTGAAAGAATTTGATCACTTTTATTAAGATCTGTACATGAGCACAAGCCAATCAAAACCAACAAAATAAACGCATACTTCATAAGACAAAAATTACCTAAAAATACAAATTGTTTTGAATAAAAACAA
>CANNKP010000143.1 GCA_947505255.1 Flavobacteriales bacterium | reverse complement strand
TTTGATGAAACATTTAGTCAAACAATTCTGCAAAAACATTCATATGCCTGCGAACAATGGCTAGAAAACGTGAAATTTGAAAGGAATTTTGAAGCAAATGAACAAGGACACATTGAATTAAATGTTCAAGATATTAATCGTTACTCATCAATAAATTAGTCTTATTTTTGTTTCATGCAGGTTAAAGACATTGATACAACTTCTCATTTACCAATTATGGAATACTTCTACACCATTCAAGGTGAAGGATATTATTCAGGAAGAGCTGCTTTTTTTATACGACTAGCTGGATGTGACGTTGGGTGCGTATGGTGCGACGTCAAAGAAAGTTGGGATTTAAATGAACATCCGTTAGTTACAATAGATTTTTTGGAAAATGAAGTTGTTACATCTGGCACAGATTTCGTTGTTATAACGGGAGGAGAACCTGCCATGTATGATTTAAATGAACTTATTAATCGCTTGAAAGAACATCAAATAGAAGTTGCAATTGAAACATCAGGCACTTATACATTGATTGGTAACATTGATTGGTATTGCTTTTCCCCTAAAAAATTTAAAGCTCCAATTGATGAAGCATACCAAAAAGCAAACGAATTAAAAATCATTATTAGTCATCCATCAGATTTTGAATGGGCACAAATGCATGCTTCAAAAGTTGACTCAAATTGTAAATTATACCTTCAACCAGAATGGTCAAAACAGGAACGATTTTTGCCAAATATCATTGATTTTGTGAAAAAACATCCCAAATGGCGCATTTCTTTGCAAACTCATAAATTCATGAATATTCCATAAGTATGAAAAAAGCACTTTTCTTTTTGAGTTTATTTTTTATTGCAGCATGCTCTAATGCACAGGTGAAATACTCTTCAAATAATAAAAAAGCGATAAAATTATTTGAACAAGGTCAAAAAGCACCAGGTGAGACAATTGATCCAATTACACATCAGCCAAATTATAGAGCTGGTATTGACTTTTTAAATAAAGCTTTAGAAAAAGATCCATTATTCTGGGAAGCCCATATGTTTGCTGGGGAATATTGTGAAATCATTGGCGATTATACGAATGCTATTACTCACTACGAATCCGCCTTATCCATTAATCCCAATCATAGCCCATCAGGAAGTACCTTTTTCTATTTGGCCAATCTTCAGCAAGCTGTTGGTGAGTATGAAAAAAGCATCAAAAACATTGATATTTTTGTTCGTAATAGAAATGCTAATCAAGATTTGGTTAAACAAGCATATGGAATTCGTGACAATTGTGAATTTGCTTTAAAATCGATTAAAAATCCGAGAACTTTTAACCCCATAAATGTTGGCGCTGGCATTAACACAGCTGATCCAGAATACTTTCCTACAATAACAGTCGATGGAAAAACTATTCTTTTTACCAGAAGAATCAACGACGACCGTGTATTAGGTCCAATGAAAGAACAAGAAGATTTTTATGTTTCAGAACTTTCAGATAAAATTTGGGAAAAAGCGATGCCAATGCCCATGAATGTCAATACTATTAATAATGAGGGTGCGCCTACAATTGGAGCTGATGGTAGATCCTTAGTATTTGTTGCTTGTCCAGATGGAAGCGGTGAAAATTACGGTGAAGGAAGAACTGGAAAAGGAAGTTGCGATTTATTCTTCACGAAAAAATTAGGAGCAAAATGGATGAATCCAATTAATTTACCTGGAAATGTAAACTCCTCTAATTGGGAAACACAGCCTTCACTTTCAGCTGACGGTAAGACGTTGTATTTCATCCGAGGTTTACGTGGAAGAAACGATACGAATAATTCTGATATTTATATGTCAAAATTATTGAGCAACGGAACTTGGAGCACTCCAGAAAGATTATCTGATGTTATAAACACCCCTTTTCACGAAGAATCTGTTTTAATTCATCCAGATGGAAAAACGTTGTATTTTGCTTCCAGAGGTCATACTGGAATGGGCGGATCTGATTTATTTATTTCAAGGATGGATGCTAAAGGAAATTGGGGAACACCTGAAAACTTGGGATATCCAATTAATACAATGTATGATGAAAATTCATTAATGGTTACGGCTGATGGTGAAATTGCATTTTTTGCTTCCGATAGAAAAGGTGGTTTTGGAGATTTAGATATTTATTACTTTGAAATGCCTGAAGAATTTAGACCAACAAAGACACTTTATTTTGAAGGAATAGTTTATGATGTTTCAAATAGAAACCCTGTTCCAGGTAAATTTCAATTAATCGACATTAAAACTGGAACTGAGGTTATTGTTTCTGAAGCCGATAAATTAACTGGTGAATTCATGGTTTCATTGCCTTTGAATAGAGAGTATGCATTAAACGTGTCCTATCCTGGATATACATTTTTCTCACAAAACTTTAACATGACAAATCCAGAAGGATTAGAAGCAATTCACATGGATGTGCCAATGGTTCCAATTACAAACGGCACTCCTACTCTATTAGCAAATGTTTTCTTCGATCTTGGAAAATCAACTATTCGCCCTCAATCTTTTGTAGAGTTGAACAAATTGTATGATTTCTTGGTCAATAATCCAACATTGTCTATTGAAATTGGGGGACATACAGATACACGTGGAGACGATAAAGAAAACCTGAAATTATCGAATGATCGTGCGAAAGCTGTTTATGACTATGTTATAGCGAAAGGTATTGTTGCAAATAGAATCTCTTTCAAAGGATACGGAGAAACAAAACCGGTAATTTCTGATCTTGAAATCTCCAAACTTCCTTCAGAAGAAGAAAAAGAAATGTCTCATCAATCGAATCGTCGAACAGAATATAAAATAATATTATAGTGTATTTCATTCAACTCATACGTCCTATAAATCTTGCCATCATTGTTATTACAATGTATGGAGTTAGATTTTACATTCGAGCAGTAAATTACTTTCAAAAAATTGATGATAATCAGCTTGACTTTTTTTTATTGGTTTTTTCTACCGTTTTAATAGCCGCGGCAGGAAATATTATCAATGATTACTTCGATGTAAAGGCAGATAGAATCAATAAACCAGAAAAACTAATAATAACAAAGCACATTAGCAGAAGATGGGCAATTTTAACCCATTGGACTTTTAATGGAATTGCATTTAGTATAGCTATTTTTTTAAGTGTTAAATATCAATCATTGTGGTTTGTTTTCATACACTTACTTTCAATTAATGCATTATGGTTTTACAGCATGCTATTCAAAAGAAAAATTCTTATCGGTAATTTGTTAATAGCACTTTTAACTGCTTTAATTCCAATCTTAGTAGTCACATTTTTCAAAGTTGGAAACACCTATAATTTAGGGCATTCTGAGTTCAACTCAGATTCATGGGTTGCTATTATTGACTATAGCGTAATTTATTTACTTTCAATTTTTGCTTTTATTCAAAACTTTGCCCGTGAAATTGTTAAGGACATTCAAGATGTTAAAGGGGATAAATTAATTTATGTCAAATCATTACCTATGCAAATCGGTGAATGGAATTCTTTGAAAATTGTAAGTGCTGCATTACTCCTACTGCCATTTTTTTACGTTTGGGTGAGTTATTCAAAAATGAATGAATTGATATCAAGCACTCATTTTTTTATTGCTACAATTCCTTTTATTATTGCAGCATTAATAAACCTACTTGTTGTTGTTCTAATCTATACTGATAAAACAAAACGGTTAAAATTATATGATGTACTTATAAAAATCTCAATGTTATTTGGTGTATTAGCAACATTTTATATAGCATATTTATATTTATGAAACTTATTTTAGGATCAAAATCACCTCGTAGAAAGGAATTACTAGCATCAATCGGTTTTGACTTTGAGACACGAACAAAGGAAACTGACGAATCATTTCCTGCAACACTCCATCCGAATGAAGTTGCATTATATATAGCAAATAAAAAAGCCCTCGATTTAAAGGATGATTTAAAGGATGAGGAAGTGGTTATTTGCGCTGATACAGTTGTAATAATTGACGAAGTTATTTTAGGCAAACCTAAAAATCAAGCTGAAGCAACTCGCATGTTGGAGCAACTTTCTGGAAGAGAACATTTGGTTATTACGGGAGTTGTAATTGCATCAAATGAAAAGAAAATAGAATTTCAGTCGACAACAATTGTTTCCTTTCTACCTTTATCTAAAGATGAAATTCAAGAATACATAGAACGTTATAAGCCTTATGATAAAGCTGGTTCATATGGAATTCAAGAATGGATTGGTGCTGCAGCAATTCAACGAATTGAAGGTTCTTATAACAATGTAGTTGGATTACCAACACATGAAGTTTACCAAGCGCTGAAAAAATTTCAATAAAAAAAGGTCGTCCATCTATTGACGAACGACCTCACTTATTTTAGATTTTTAGATTATCTTACTTTAAAAAATACTCTTCTATTTTTAGCCATCGCCAAATCAATATCATCATTTTCACTACTTTCCGTATTTGACTCTTCGCTTCCCATTGGGGATGAAATCAATCGAGCAGCTTCAATTCCATTGTCAGTTAAATAATTATAAATTAGGTTTACACGTTTCGAAGCCATATCAGCATATTGAGGTTTTTCTATACCTACTGAATCTTCTTGCTTATCACTGTGTCCCATTATTTCCAACTTTAGCGTAGGATTCGCTTTCATTTGTTCCAATACGAATTTCAATGCCTCTTCTCCCACAGGAGTTAAATTTGCTTTACCAAAAGCGAAAAACATTTGTTGCGCTTCAATCTTTTGATTAACAGTCATTTTATCATTTAAAATAATTGCTTTTTGATATATTGTACCTGAAAATTCATTTACTAATTCTTCAATTAAGCAATCACATTTTAAGCCATCGTTAATTAAAGTTACAGATACTTCATCTAAATAGTAATAAGCTACAGGAATTTGAGTTACTTTCGAATCCTTTGATTTCTTGTTAGTTTCTTTTTTCGTTTTATCATCTGCATAGAAGTTTCCAATTGTCATATATTTTTCTCCTCCTTCAGCTATATATGTGCCACAGATTTCTTCCCAACTAAATTGTTGAGTAATTGTTTTAGTATCGTTATCAGGATGCAATACATGAGCCACATCTATTATCGGTAATTTAGTATCAGTTGCAAAATCTTTTTTAGAGAAATTCGCACCAATTTTATTCGATGAGTATTTTGAAGCCTCTGCTAATGAAACATAAAATTTAACACAATACTTCATTCCTTTTTTCATTGGAGCATCCAATTTTACCATTACATAAGAACGTGGAATTTTATTTCCAACAGATAATGCTGTAAAACCTGCATAATTTGAGCCATCACGTGCATCTTCCTTTCCGTATATATTTATTGGAGCATTGATCTCAGGCGCTTTACTTGGAGTAAATAAATCAGCTGACATTCCAGTTGAAGATGTCCATCCAGTTGCGCTTGATATAGCACCTAATTTTTTAACTTTCCCATCGGTTGCTTCAAAACTTCCATTAGGAACCAAATTTTCACCTTGCTGCGCAAAAGAAGTCAAAGTTGATAATCCAATTATCATAATTGAACTAATTTTTCTCAAGTTATTAGAACTGTATTTCATAATCTTTTACTGTTTTTATAAACGTTTTAACCTTCTCAGGATCAATATCTGGATAAACTCCATGACCCAAATTTACAATATGTCTTTTACATTTAAACGAATCTAACATATTAATTGTCAAATTCTGAATTTCTTTATGTGAAGAATACAATGCGCAAGGATCTAAATTCCCTTGTAGCGTTCGCTTTTCACCGATTTCATTTCTAATTTCAACACTATTCATGTTCCAATCTAATCCAATCGTATTACATTTTAATTTTGCAATCGCCGAAATTGAAGTAATTGCACCTTTTGCAAAAATTGTCAAAGGAACTTCATTAATCGCATTCGCAATTCTATCAATATATTTCAATCCAAATTCTGCGTATTGTTCCGTTCCTAAAATTCCAGCCCAAGAGTCGAAAATTTGTAACATATGAGCACCAGCTGCAACTTGTGCTTTCAAATACAGAATTGTAACATCCGTGATTCGACTTAGCAACTCATGTGCCAAAACTGGATTAGTATATAAAAGCTTACGTGATTCAGAAAAAGTTTTTGAACCTTGCCCTTCCACCATATAACAAAAAATTGTCCAAGGAGCTCCAGCAAAACCGATTAAAGGTACACGGCCATCTAATTCTTTGTTCGCAATTTTGATTGCTTCTAAAACATATCCCAATCGATCTTCGATATCAAAATTAGTTTCAGCGTATTTCAATCCTTCTTCAGTTCTAATTGTTTTTTCAAACCAAGGGCCTTTTGCTTCCAACATTTGATATTCCAACCCCATAGCTTCGGGTACAACCAAAATGTCTGAAAAAATAATAGCTGCATCAACACCCAAAATATCAACAGGTTGCACTGTAACTTCGGCAGCGAATCTTGGTGTTTCAACCAATTCTTTGAATCCGGATAATTTAGAACGAACAGCGCGGTATTCAGGTAAAATTCTACCAGCTTGTCTCATAAGCCATACAGGGTATCTTTCTATAGATTCGCCTCGAGCAGCTCTTAAAATTAGATCATTTTTTAATTCCATTGCTGGCAAAGATAATCAAACACTTTTTTAGTTGGATGTTTCAGAGAAAAATTACCAAATAATTGGCTTTTTATTCATTTTTATCAAATAATCATTTGTCTTACTAA
>CANNKP010000142.1 GCA_947505255.1 Flavobacteriales bacterium | reverse complement strand
TCTAATTGGGTTGCGCCACTTGTAAATGATACATTATCCTTAAAAAACCTTGTAAACGATTCAACCCTAACTACTGGTTTAAGTACATTTTATCAGGTAGATTTAACTAGAACTATATTAAATTTAGGAATAGAGGATATCGTTTCAATTCCTGATACACTTATTTCTCATAATTTTAATATTGCTGTGCCCAGTCTTTCTGTCCCTCCAGGCTTTAGTATAGTGAATGAAATTGAAGAACATTCAATAGGAAATAATTCAGTTCAACTCAAAAAAATTAGGGTAAGTAATGGTGTTATCAAAATGGAGGTTTTCAACCCCGTAAATACAAAAACTTTTTTTACAGTTCAGTTACCAGGAGTATCTAAAAATGGGGTTGAATTCCAAGAACAATATCAAGTTCCGGCAGGCACGAATTCAAACCCTGGGAGAGTTGTTGCAAGTCTCGATATTTCAGGATATGATTTATTGTTAACAGGCATATCTGGTGGAGATTATAATATTTTACAATCGAGATTAGTTGTTGCTACAGATCCTGCTGGACCAGCAGTTACTGTTACTAATAGTCAGGTTTTTAAAGTCGATGCAGAATTTAAAAACATCAAAATAGATTATGCACGGGGCTATTTCGGTCATAAAATTGTTTCAGATACATCAACTTATACTATTGATTTTTTAAATAACGTAACAGCAGGAACGGTTGATTTACCAGCCGTTAATCTGCAATTTGAGATTACAAATGGAATGAAAATAGATGCGAAAGCCTTGTTAACGACAGTTTCAAATACTAACAATCAAGGAAATACAGTAAATCTTACGAACTCACAAATTGGAGTTCCAATATATATTGATCAAGCAACAGGAAACTGGACGTCTATAACTAATTCCACTACATCAATAGCTTTTGATGGGATGAATAGTAATCTGGAGGCTTATCTTGAAAATTTAGGAAAAGCTCATACAATCGGTTATAGATTGGAATTAAATCCATTTGGGAATGTTTCTGGTGGATGGAATGAAATTTTTCCGAATAGTAGATTAAAAGTGAAAATCAAAGCTCAAATGCCTCTTGCGATAGGAGCTGATGGATTAACCTTGCGGGATACGTTTGATTTTGATATTAAACAAGATTTAGAAAAATCACATGTTGAATCTGGAATGCTCGTATTAAATGTTTCCAACGCTTTTTCTTTGTCAAGTAGTGTTAAATTATATTTAATGAATACAAATGGTACTGTAATTCATACTGTTATAGGAAGTTCAGAAATTGCTTCTTCGTTATATGGTAGTATTGATCCTTCAGATGGTAAAAGGAAAATGAGTTCTGAAGTTAATTTTATTCTAACTGAAGCAATGTTGGACGATCTTGAAAATATTACAAATATCGCCGTTGAAACACAATTTAATACTCCTGATCCAACAACGTCATTAAACAATCAAGTATTGATACCAGTAGGTGCTTTTTTAGCTGTTAAGTTGAAAGCAAAACTCGTTTTAAAAGCAATATTATGATGAGGTTTATATTGTTTCTTATAGCTTTAGGTTCGTTTTCAATTGGTTTCTCCCAACAATTATTGCCCATTCAACACGATACGAATACGTATAATCATGAGTTTATAATAAATGGTGTAGCCGATTATGGAGCAACTTCTATTCAAAATGCATTAAGTTCTAAGTTCTTATATGGTGGAGCTATCACAAATGACATAAAAGATAATTCTTTTGCTAAACATAAATCAATCAACCGTTTTGGGATTGATTTATCAAGTGAGTTGGAGTACAGAAATATGAAAGTCAATCTTTTCGGAAAAGAAAAATATGGGTTTATTATCAAAGCTGGTTACTACTCATATACGTCAAGTTTATATTCTAAAGATCTATTTGGCTTAGCTTTTTATGGTAATGAGAACTATTTAGATCAGAATGTTAATTTTTCCGGAACACGTTTCTCATCAATGTCATTCCAAAAAATAGGATTTGGTGTAATCGACAAAAAAACAAAATCTAACGTAACGCTTAATTTTTATGCTATCTCAAATTACGCTGAAGGGAATGTGCGAGAAGGAAAACTTTTTCAATCGGCTAATGGTGATTCTGTCAGTTTGACGTTCGATGGGGAATTCCAATATGCTTCAAAAAATACCTTTGTAAAAGGTTATGGAGTTGGTGTAGATTTAGATTTTAGAATTCCTGTAATCATAAAAGATGGTAAAACATCTTATATCCAGTTCTTGGCAAAAAACCTTGGTGTTGCAAGTATCAATTCAAATGTTACGCGCTATGCAGCTGATACGGTCATAACATTTGATGGTTTTACGTTTAATCAATTAGTTGGAGATGCAACTATTTTTAATTCGACTTCATCAATTTTAGATACGTTAGGTATTGATTCTACAGCTATATCAAGCGTTCGTTTTTTACCAGGATTCATTCAGATAGGTAAGATTGTTGATGCGATGTGTACTTCAAAAGTTCAAAGTTTTTTTGGCGTAAGAATTTATCCGTCTGTTTCTTATGTCCCAATGATATATGCTGGCGTTCATTTTAAAACGACTAAATGGCTTGATCTAGGAACGAATATAAGTTATGGCGGTTATACAACCTTGAGACTTGGATTGTATTCGCAACTAACATTTGAAAAATTTACGTTGGGTATTTCCAGTGAAGACATTGTTGGAATCGTTTCTAAAACAGGAAAAGGACAATCGTTCATTCTGCGCTTAAGACTAAAAATATGAGACAACTAATTATAATAACAAGTTTTCTTTTCTTGACTTTCATTAGTTTCGGACAAATAAAATTCTTTAAAATTTTTACGGATAATGGATATGATTTTGGACAAGGAATTGTTGAGCTTTCAGATAGTTCTTATTTGTTAACAGGAAGTTCAAGTAGCTACGGTGATAGTCCATCACAAGTTTTTTTAATGAAATTGGATAGTTTAGGAACATTTCAATGGTCAAAGAATTTTGGTGGATCAGAAAGTGATTGGGGAAGAAGGGTTTTAAATTGGAATGACAGTATTTTTTATGTTGCAGGATATTCTAATTCACTGGGAAGTGGCTCTTACAACTATTATTTAGTTAAAACTGATGAATATGGCAATCAAATTAGCGAAAGACATTATAATCATCCTGGTTGGGAGAAATTAAATGACGCTATATTAACTGCGGATTCATCAATTTATATGGTTGGAGAAACAACAGGAACAGCAATTGGAGACAAAAACTTTTTTATTGTAAAAACAGACTTTAATGGCGACACACTTTGGACTAGAAATTTTGGTTCAAGTGGGGAAGATGCTGCTAAATCAATTCGTCAATACAATGACACAACATTTTTTATCGTTGGTGAAATGTATAATAGTGATTCAACATTAACGAAAGGTGCAATCATAAAATTATATGCGAATGGTAATATCGAATGGATAAAGCAATATGGTCTGGATGGAAATTATTCATTAAGTGATTTCTTTTTTGATGGAACGACTATAAATGCCGTTGGTGTTCGATTATTTCCACAAGGAGGAGATGAAGACGAGTTGAGAATACAATGTGATCTTAATGGCACAAATATTAATGAATTCAGTGTGCATGTGGCTGGAGATGTTTCATTAGTGCAGGTTTGTAAATATGGGAATGATAATAAAAATTATATAGCAAATGATATTAAGAATGAATTTTCTGTTTCTGGCACCTATGATTGCGGTGTAACACGGTTTTTAAATAATTTTAATTGGGATATGTCTTTTGTCAATGTTACATCAAATATGGATGATATTCTAGGACAATTAATTCCAACGAGTGATGGAGGAATTATTTTTACAGGTTATATGGAAGGCGGAATGTTAGGTGGGAGCAGTGTATTCGTTTTAAAAGTTGGTCCTAATGATGATTACCCTTTTATTAATTGGTCTGATTTTTCAAGTATTTCGGTTGAAAGTTTAGTAAGTATTGATGAAATTCAAATTGAAGCATTGAAAGGATTTAATATTTTTCCGAATCCAGCGAGTAGTTTAGTTTCAATCTCCACAGGAACGAATGAATTGATAGACATTGATATTGTGGATATTTACGGTAAATCAATCTGGAAAGAAGCCATTGTGAATAATGCGCAATTTGATGTTGCTAATTGGAATTCAGCGGTGTATTTTGTGCGGATTTCTCAAAATAACCAAACTCTTAAAACAATTAAATTAGTTGTTCATTAATTTATTTTTTTGAATAAACGGATACGGTATAATTTCCTTTAAATATGCGTTGTGAATTTAAAGTGAAATTTCGTTTTATCCATTCCAAACTTGTATCTGTGGGATGAGAAAAAGAATAATCTGCATCTATTAAAACAAGTTCCTTTTTAGATTCCAATTGTTCCAAAGTTTGTTGATTTATCAATGGATAAATTCCATTTTTTAGTTCATTTAATCTTAAATAATCGTCTTTGAATAATTCCTGATTGTAATGATACATAAACGTTAAATCATAATAGTCTGGAGCTATAACAATTGTTTTAACCCCTGTTGATTTAACATATTCAGCAAGTTTGTTGCCGTCTCGATGGTTGTCTATTTTAAGATCAAATCGTAGGATGAAAATCAGTATAAAAATAATTGCTGAATATTTAAATACGTTGCCTTTTTGACTGAAAATTATAACACAAAGTATAAATAAAGGAATCGTTAAAAAGAACAAATAACGGTCAAGAAAAAGCGAAATTCCTCCAAATCGAGAAAGTATAAAAGCTCCTAAAAAAGGAATAAAGAAAAGCAATGCCAACGTTGTTATTAGCTGTTTCTTTTCATTGAATAGGAACACTATTTTTTGCTTAGAAAACAGGAATAAGCTTATAAGAATTATTATTAAAGTTAAAAAGACCCATCTATCATTGAAGAATTTATTGATAAATCCATAAAGTTCAGAGAATTGTGCTATTGAAACCCATGTACCACTTGTATTTACTGAATTTACACGTGTTAAGAGAACTGGAATCCATGGAAGACATAAAACAATAAAGACCACGGCTGTTAATCCTGTTTTTCGCCAGTCAATCCTATTATAAAAGACGAGTATCAAAGCGATTTCAGAAACCAAGATAAACGGAAATATATAATGGGTGTAAAAAAGTAACGCATTTAAAAATCCAACTGTAATATAGTGAATAGCTCTCGGTTTTGAAGAAGTTAATACTATTTTTAATAGAAAATAAAGCAATAAGCTATATTCAAAAACTAAAAGAGAATAGGTCCTCGCTTCAAGTCCGTGGTAGTGATGATAGTCAGAGAAAATGAAAAGTAAACAAAGTAGTATTGCTGCTTTTAAATTTATAAATTCCGAGGCAATTTTCCATAAAATTGGAATTGTCAAAAGTGAAAATAGGAGGGAAAGTGAACGAACAGAAAGGGCACCTATTCCAAATAATTGCTCCCAAAAATGCAACAGTATAAAATGAAGTGGAGGATTATTCTCCGTTTTGAAAATACTAAACAGGTGAGGCAAACTTTTTTGAGCATGGTAGATCGAGAAAGGCTCATCTAAATCAATTGGTTGAGATGTTAAAAAGGGAATACTAACGACTATTTTTAGTAATACAAGAGCAAAAATAAGAAGTAGTGATTTCCTCTCCATTATTTACCATTCAAATGCTTCTGGTGTAAACCATTTATTTTGAACTCTCAATGTTTGTTCGATGACATCTCGAACACAGTGCTTACCTCCATTAAAGGGTGATTGATAATGACTGATACTTTTTATTTCAACAGCAGCATCTTGAGGGCATGCAGCCAATCCAGCTTCCGACATAACTTGATAATCAGGAATATCATCACCCATATACAGGATTTCCTCATCCTCTAATTGATGGTCATTTTTTATTTTATTATAAACTGAAAGTTTATTAAAAGAGGATAAATGCACTTCGTGAACTCCTAAACCAATCAATCTGTCTTTTACATCGAGTGAATTCCCACCTGTTACAATCATGATTTTATATCCCATTTTAACGGCATATTGAATAGCATAAGCATCACGAGAATTCAATGATCTAATAATTTGGTCTTGTAACAACAAAACATCCCCATTTGTCAACACTCCATCAACATCAAACATGAATGTGCTGATTTTATTCATTCTCTCTTTATAACTTATCATTTTGATTATAAGTATTTATGATGCTTTTTGAAAGCAATTCGTATATTTCTTTTGTCATGCCTGACAGCATTTCTGAATGCATTCTTAATGTCTCAAGATCATTCCTTTTTGCCGGTCCAGTTTGCACATCATATGGATTTGAAATAAGCATTTTTGCTACAGTTTCCTTCATTAAAGGTTTTAAATAATCCCAATTAAGTTCTTCGTGCTCCACATACTTTTTCGCTTGGTGAAACAAGTGATTAGTGAAGTTATTGACAAAAACAGCTGCTAAATGGTATTTTTTGCGTTGTTCTGAACTTGCAAATGTTACATTTCGACTTAAAATCCAAGCCAAGTCAAAAAGTTCTTGAGAAAAAAATGAATTTGATCCTTCAATTAAAAATGGAACTTCAAATAAATTAATTTCTCTTTCTTTGGAAAATGTTTGCAATGGGTAAAATACACCAATATCTTTAAAACCTTTAAATTTCTCTAGTGACACAGCGCCAGATGTATAAGCTATTTTTGAATCTTTAGGCAGTTGTGAGACAATGGATTCTATAGCGTCATCACTTGTGCAAATTAAAATCAAATCACTTCTTAAATCATTCAGATTTGGTGCAACAAT
>CANNKP010000141.1 GCA_947505255.1 Flavobacteriales bacterium | reverse complement strand
GCTGCTTCATCTGTGCTTGGATTATCAGAAATTTTCACATAATATAACGGGCGATTTTGATATGTTAAAAAGGTTGATATTGGTGCTCTTGAAGTGATTAACGTTGGGTATTGAGCTGCCATGGCATCCAATTCATCTAACATTTGTTGATAGGTCAAATAGCCACCCATGGAGCCCTGATTGAAATTTGTTGGAGTAGCAGGTGTAAAACCGCTAGATCCAGATGTTCCTGAACAAGCTGCATTTTTCTCAACTGGTTCAGTTCCCAATAAATTTTGGTGAACATAATATTTAACAACATCTTCAATCAATATCTCAATATTAAAACCGTTGTTCTGCATTGTTGCAATTTCTGTATCAGAAAAATCAGAGATAAAAAAGGTGTTTTCTTTATAGGTTCCATGATCAATTGTGACACCTAGATCGGATAATTGTTTCAGTCCATTTGCATCGGTATTAATCTTTACACGGGAATATTGTTGGGCAAATGATTGTCCGCAAATTAGGAGAGAAAATGCGAATAGTATTTTTTTCATAGTATTATTATTAAAGAGTTTTCTAGTTTTAAGCATTGAAAGTTATAAAGATAAATCTTATGTTCTGCATTTTTTCGATATTAGTTGATAATTATAGGATGAAGACGCATTTAATTAATGTTAAATCTTTTCATTTATCCATGAATGTGCTCATTCATAAAGTTCTAATTACCATCTATATATTTCGTTCCTATATAATAGAATCAAAACATGAACTTTACACTAAAAATATATCATGCCTGAAAAGAAAATCACATTTGGAAAAATATTTTGGCCTAGCTTCTTAGCGGTCTTTATAATGTCGGTAATTGGATTATTGATTTTTTCTTTAATCGTAGGAGGGATTATTGGAAGTTTTGGTGATTTTGGACCAAAACCTCTAGCGATAAAAAGCAACACAGTTCTGCACATGACGTTGGAAGGTGAAATTGGTGAAAAATCCAATTCTGAATTCAATCCTACAACATTCCAAATGAACAATCAAATTGGGTTAAGTGATATTTTATACGGTTTAGAACATGCAAAGACCGACTCTAAAATCAAAGGCATATTTTTAGAAATTGGTAATTTGAATTGCGGATATGCCACTGCGAGAGAAATCAGAAATGCATTAAATGATTTTGAAAAAAGCGGCAAATTTGTAGTAGCATATAATGGTGGTGAAGTTATCACTCAAAAAGAATATTATATATCATCTGCGGCTAATGAAGTATACGGCTTTCCAACTTCAACAATGGAATTTATTGGTTTGGGAGCAGAATTATCTTTTTTCAAAGGCACATTAGATAAGCTAGATGTGGAAGTTCAAGTTATTCGCGGTTCAAACAACGATTTCAAAAGTGCTGTTGAGCCATTTTTCAGAGAAAACATGAGTGATTCAAGTCGTGTTCAAATAGAACGTTATTTGACTTCAATGTGGGAAGATATTCGCACAGATATTTCAAGTGATAGAAAAGTGACTTCAATAAAATTAAACGAAATTGCTGATAGTGCAAAAATTCATAGAGCTGAGGATGCTTTAAAGTACAAAATGCTAGATGGATTAAAATATAGAGATGAAGTTATCAGCTTAATTTCTAAGAAAATTGGAATTGGTGAAGATGAAGATTTGCATTTACAAGCATTTGAGAAATATGCTAAAAAGAAATTTTATCAGCAACAAGCGTTGGCAAAAAACACGAAACCAAATATTGCTGTAATTCTTTCAGAAGGTGCAGTTTCAACCAATGGTGATGAATTGTCTTCAAAGGAAATTTGCAAATTGTTTCAAGAAGTTCGAAAAAACACTACGATTAAAACTGTTGTTTTTAGAATCAATAGTCCTGGAGGAAGTGCTTTGGCTAGTGAGGAAATCTGGAGAGAAGTGAAGTTAACGAATAAGGTTAAAAAAGTAATTGTTTCAATGGGAGATGTTGCTGCATCGGGAGGTTATTATATTGCATCTCCAGCAACACTTATTTTTGCAGAGCCAACCACTATTACTGGTTCAATTGGAGTTTTTGGAATGATTCCTTATACGGGGAAAATGTTGTCAAATAAATTAGGAATTACGTTCGATCGTGCTGCTACGAATCAACATTCAGTGATGACCACAAACCGAAAATTAACTGAGGCTGAATTGTCAATCATTCAAGAAGAAGTTGATGCGATTTATGCACAATTCTTAACAAGGGTTTCTGAAGGTCGAGGAATGACTAATGAACAAGTTAATGTGATTGCTAGAGGACGAGTTTGGACAGGTAGAGACGCATTGAAATTAGGTTTAGTTGATAAACTTGGTGGAATCACAGACGCGATTAATTACGCAGCAAGCGCAAGTGACATCAAAACTCAAAAGGTATTGTATTATCCATTGAAGAAAGAAGATAAATGGGCTGCAATTTTGGAGCAATTTAATGATGAAAAAAATGATGAAGTAAGTGTTTCTCAGCAAAAAATACCAGAAGAATTAATCCGTTATTACCAACAATTGAAAAGAATTGAGTCAATGACGGGGATACAAATGATTATGCCATTTGATATAGAAATTAAATAATAAGACTATTTGAAACAGACTTAAACTAGTCACAGAAAAGCTTAAACCACCACTATTACTAAGAAAAGCCATTCGTTCAACGAATGGCTTTTTTATTTTGATTGTTAAGAATTCTATGAATTTCGCTTCTTATACTTCGCGTTATCATGAATCCATTTATGTTGTTTTTTATTGTTTCTACGATGTTTTATTTTAGGTTGCTTGCGGTAAACAATTCCAACTGTATGTTGTAAATAATCTGTTTTTGAAGTATAAATATCCGATACTAAGCCCAATTTACCCATTGTTTGAACTTGTAATCCCCAAGATTTTGAAAACCAAAAGTTTGCTCCTAGAGCAATATTGCATGTAGGCGTCATTGGTGAAGACATAATACTCCTATATGTTACGCCAAGTCCCATAGAAATATAAGGGTCAAACCATTTTGTAGGAGAGAAAAAACGATAAAAACTATATTTCACATGGAAATCGCCCGAGACAAAAATCCCAGACAAACCTGTTGTATCATTGATTAATTTCGAAGTAGAATAGCGATTATATGCGACCATCCCTTCCAAACTCCAACCTTTTTTTATGTATTTATCAATTGAAATCCTTGTGGGATATGGAAGATAGTTCCAAGATCCTTTTACATCGAATAAATTGGAAAAAGCCTGTCCATCGTCGTCTACAAAATTCAATCCTACTCCAAACATCCAAGAATAAGGATTTTTTTTTCTATTTATTGAAGAAGGCTGAGCAATTGAATTCGAAACAAAAAATAAAAGCATAATCAACAGACTGCAAAACTTTAATTTTGAATTGTTAGAAGCGGTCATAATTATTATTTCATGTTATTTAGACGGGTAAAAATAATCAAAAGAATTCATGAGAAAAACCTCATTTTTCAATGAAGGTTTATCAAAATTTGTTTTAAATCTATTTAGAAGCCATTTCTACAAATTTATCGTAAGAAACTTCTTTCTCATTTAATTTAACTGTGCTTTTAAAATACTGCGTTAATTTTTGTTCCGCCAGCATATCATAAACACGGTTAGCTTCTTCTCTATTCTGCAAAACTTGCATTGCAGAAGCTAATAATTCCTTTTCCTCTGGAGCCGGAATTCCATATTGTGCAAAATTACTGATCAATAAACTTTTAGTGAATTCAATGACTTCTTGATTATCAAGGCCAATTTTATTATCTCTAAAAATAGTGCCTTGAATTAATTGCCATTTCAAGTTTTTTAAATAATTATCAAATTCTAAATCAATTTGTTCATCTGTAATTGGCTTTTCTTGAGATAATTTAATCCATCGTTTCAAAAATCTGTTTGGCAAATCAACTTTCGTTTTTTCAATCAAATCATTAAAAATCTCGCGAGTCAAAAGGCGGTCAGAATCTCCTGAAAACATTCCTCCCATATCGACTGAAATTCTTTCTCTCAATTCTTTATCCGAAGTAATTGCACCCTCACCAAAAAGTTTATCAAAAAGCTCTTGATTCATCTCAGCCAATTCCATTCTTTTAATTTCATTGATGGTCATTTGGAATTTATCAGAAATTGTCATCAATTCTTCTTCTGTAATTCCAAGCATTGCAGCAGTATCTTTGTCACCACGAGAAACAGTTGATGGTTTCACAACGACTTTATCATTCTTTGTTTTACCAAGTAATTCTTTTTTCACTTTATCATCAACAACGTATTCCATTGAAATGGTTGAAGAGTGAAGAATACCACCTTCTAAAATAGAACCATCTTCTTTCAGTTCAACAAATTGTGCCAAAATCATATCTCGATCTTCAATTGAATCAACAGAAAGAAGTTTCCCATAACGACGACGTAAATCATCAATTTGTTTGTCAACTAAATCTTTATCTATCTTAACTTTGATATAATCGTATTTACTTTTAGAAGAAAGTGGAATTTCAAATTTTGGTGTTAAACCAATTTCGTATTCAAATTCAAAAATTTCAGGTTTTTCAAAACTTCCAATTACCTCTACTCCTTCTTTTGGAATTGGATTACCGAGAATCTCAATTTTATTTTCTCTGATATAATTAGATAGAGTATCGTTTACAACTTTATTTAATTCCTCAATCAAAACGGCTTTCCCATATTGTTTTTGAATCATTCCCATTGGGACATGACCTGGACGAAAACCTGGTATTTTAGCTGTTTTTCTATGCTTGTCTAAAATTGCACTTACCTTTTTTTGATAATCTTCTGGAGCAACTGTGATTTTTAATACTGCGTTTAACGCATCAACATCTTGGCGAATTACGTTCATTTTCTAAAATTTTAAACTTAATAAAACAAAAAAGGTCTCGTTTATTTAACGAGACCTTTTTTAGTGCGGATAGAGGGACTCGAACCCACACGCCTCACGGCACTAGATCCTAAGTCTAGCATGTCTACCAATTTCACCATATCCGCAAATTCATTTCAAAAAAGGTTTCGTTTAACCCTTAAAATTCCCTTTGTTCTTAGCATTGGGAGTGCAAAGATATTTAATTATTTTAAAGAACGAAATTAAGCACTATAAAAATCTTTCATTTATCGATTTTTTTGTGGAAAAGTCCTCAAAACTTCTACAGGATTAGAATATAATTCAAATTATCTTTGTTCCAAGAAAATTAACGAAATGCTAAGTATCGATCCAAAAACATTAACAATTCCTGTGCTTCACCAATATTTATTGGGTGCAATTGGACCTCGACCTATTGCTTTCGCATCCACAATAGATGCCGATGGGAATCCCAATTTGGCTCCTTTTAGTTTTTTCAATGTTTTTAGTGCTAATCCACCGATATTAATATTTTCTCCGGCCCGATCTGGCAGAGCTAATACGACAAAAGACACGTATAATAATGTCAAAATTGTTCCTGAGGTTGTAATCAATATTGTGAATTATGATATTGTACACCAAATGAGTCTCGCAAGTTCGCCTTATCCAGCTGGAGTTGATGAATTCAAAAAAGCTGGCTTCACTCCTCTTCCATCTGAAAAAATAAAACCAATGCGCGTGGCTGAATCTCCTGTTCAATTTGAATGTAAGGTAAATGAAGTAATTGAATTGGGAACTGAAGGTGGTGCAGGGAATTTAATTATTTGCGAAGTTGTTCAAATCCATATCAATGAGGCCATTTTGGATGAAAAAGGCATGATTGACCAACATAAAATTGATCTCGTATCAAGAATGGGAGGTAATTGGTATTGCAGAGCAGATAAAAATTCCATGTTTGAAATTGCAAAACCAATTACAACGTGTGGCGTAGGATATGATCAATTACCAGAAGATTTTAAAAACAGTAAGGTATTAACAGGTAATGATTTAGGTCAACTTGGAGGGATAGAAGAAATTCCAAACGAAACTGATGTAAATGAGTTTAAATTATTGGAACTAAGTGAATTTTTTGTATCTTTAGAAGACAATCCTTCTGAATTGGAACTAACATTGCACCAAAAGGCTAAGGATTTTTTAGCAGAAAACAAACTGGAAGAAGCTTGGATGACACTTCTTTCTTTTAACAATGGATAAAACAACAACAATATAATAAAAGCAAACAATATGTTTAAATTAATCGGAACCGTGAAGGTGTTGAACGATACCGTTCAAGTGTCAGAGAAATTTTCTAAAAGAGAATTTGTAGTAACAGATACTACTAGTATGTATCCACAAGATATTTCATTTCAAGCAACACAAGACAAATGCTCAATGTTGGATGCAGTGCAAGTAAATGATCAAGTTGAAGTTTCTTTCAATTTACGCGGTCGTGAATGGACAAGTCCACAAGGAGAAGTTAAGTATTTCAATTCTTTGGAAGCATGGAGAATAGAAAAAGTTGGGCAAGCAATGCCTCAAGGTATTCCTCAAGGTGGGCCATCTGCAATGAATCTTGACCCAATGGCGACAGCAACAACAGCGGCAGTAAACACAACTAGTGAAGACGACGATTTACCGTTTTAATCGATTCAATTAATTAAAAAAGCCATCGATGGCTTTTTTAATTAATTTTCAAATTAGAGCACAAAAAAAGAGCTCATCCGTCAGCTGACGGATGAGCTCTTTTCAAAAAAAAATTAAAAAGTATCTATTAGATTACTTTTACATTTACTGCGTTCAATCCTTTTTTACCTTCTTGTAATTCGAATTCAACTGCGTCTCCGTCGCGAATTTCGTCAACTAATCCAGAAATGTGTACAAAGTACTCTTTGTTTGTTCCTTCTTCAGAAATGAAACCAAATCCTT
>CANNKP010000140.1 GCA_947505255.1 Flavobacteriales bacterium | reverse complement strand
TTTAGTTGGAATTTCATCTTTTATTGGGATGATATCTTTTCTGTATTTATTTGGAAAATTGGAAAGTATCCTACTTATAATTTTGGCAGGAATTGTAAGTTTGATTTATGTTGTTCCTTGGGGTAAAAAAAGCCTACGAGAATTAGCCTATTTGAAATCACCTTTAATTGCTTTCGTTTGGACGATAATAATAATAGCTTTTCCGTGGGTGAATGAATATGGGATAAGTTCAATAATTTTTCCAGAACTACTTGCATATTTTTATTATTTTGTTGCCTTAACAATTGCTTTCGATATTCGTGATTTGGAACATGATTTTATTACCCAAAAAACGACACCTCAAGTGGTTGGAATCACCCGTACAAAAGTTTTTTCAGTTGTACTAATTTCACTTTTTATACTGATTATCGCAATAATTAATGGAAATATGCGCTATAATCCTTTTTTTTACACTGGCGCTATGATTTCTCTTCTTTTAATTCTTGGGATTAACAACAACAAAAAAGAAAGTTATTATGCATTAATCGATGCTTCAATGATGGTAATTGGACTCTCTTATTTTGTTTAATGACAATAGACTGATTTATAAAAATCAAATTGATTTCGACCCTTTAGTCTTTAGTCTTTCAGTCTTATGTCTATTACCCAAAAAGCGCTCTCACAACTTCGTCAATTTTGCCACATTTCACCAACTCAATTTTGAAATTCTTTTGTTCAATTCCTTTATTGTATTTTGAAATTATAATTTTTTCGAAACCAAGTTTTTCTGCTTCGGAGATACGTTGATCAATTCTATTAACTGGCCTAACTTCTCCAGATAATCCAACTTCTGCCGAAAGAGCAATATTTTTTGGAATGGGTAAATCTGCATTTGAAGACAATACTGCCGCAACAACTGCCAGGTCAATTGCAGGATCATCAATTTTAATTCCACCAGCAATATTCAGAAAGACGTCTTTTGCTCCTAATTTGAATCCACAGCGTTTTTCCATCACTGCAAGCAACATATTTAATCTTTTGCTGTCGAATCCTGTCGAAGAGCGCTGAGGCGTTCCATAAGCCGCCGAAGTTACCAATGCTTGAACTTCCACCAAAATTGGTCGCATTCCTTCCAATGTTGCACCAATTGAAATACCGCTCAGTGAATTGTCTGTATTCGTAATCAATATTTCTGAAGGATTTTCCACTTGTCTTAATCCTGTTCCAAGCATTTCGTAAATCCCCAATTCATTCGTGCTCCCAAATCGATTTTTAATGGAACGCAATAAACGGTAAACATGATTACGGTCTCCTTCAAACTGCAAAACAGCATCAACCATGTGTTCCAATACTTTTGGTCCAGCCAATGAACCTTCTTTGGTGATGTGTCCAATTAAAAAGACTGGAACACCTGTTTGTTTCGCATATCTCAATAATTGAGCAGTGCATTCGCGCACTTGAGAAATACTACCTGGTGAACTTTCTATTTGGGTCGAATAAAGTGTTTGAATGGAATCAATAATCAAAAGCTGTGGTTGGGTTTCTTCCGCTTGTAAAAAGATATTTTGAATATTTGTTTCTGTAAGAATATAACACTGTTGATTTGTTAATCCAATTCGTTCAGCACGCATTTTGATTTGTTGCTCACTTTCTTCTCCTGAAACATAAAGTACATTCAATTGATCTTCATCAACAGCCATTTGTAAAAGCAATGTTGATTTTCCAATTCCAGGTTCTCCGCCAAATAATATCAAGGATCCTGGAACTAATCCTCCTCCTAAAACACGGTTTAATTCAGCGTCTTTTAAAAATATGCGAACGTGTTCTTGGTTTTCAATCGTATGAATTGCTTGAGGTTTTGAATTTCTTGTCGACGATGAAAAAGCAACAACTGAAGGAATATTTTTCTCAATGATTTCTTCTACAAATGTATTCCATTCGCCACAAGAAGGGCATTTTCCTAGCCACTTCGGAGTTTCGTGTCCACAATTTTGACAGAAATATGCTGATTTTACTTTGGCCATTTATTCTTATTTGATCGAGATTAAAGATAATGTGAATAATCGAATTACGAATCTCAAATACCGAATTACAAATTGCAATTTACTTTGTACATTTAACCAAACTTTTTTAAAATGGCAATTAACACGAAACTTTTAGCTGAAATTTGCACTACTCCAGGTGCCCCAGGATTTGAAAAGAAAATTAGAGAACTCGTTTTGAAAGAATTAAAAGGTTTAACCGACGAAGTTGAATTGGATAACATGGGAAACATTTATGCAATTAAAAGAGGAAGTGCTAAAATTGCAGATCGAAAAAAGATAATGATTGGCGCGCACATGGACGAAATTGGTTTCATGGTGACGCATATTGATGACAAAGGATTTATTCGTTTTCACACACTTGGAGGGTTTGATCCAAAAACGCTTACTGCACAGCGTGTTATTATTCACGGAAGAAAAGATGTAATTGGAGTTATGGCTTCCAAACCTATTCATGTCATGACTGCCGCTGAACGTGATAAAGTAGCTCAACTATCAGATTATTTTATTGATACTGGTTTGTCGGCAGAGGAAGTAAAGAAATTAGTTCGAATAGGCGATCCAATTACCAGAGAAAGAGAATTTATTGAAATGGGAAATTGTGTTAATGGGAAATCATTAGACAACCGTTTAGCCGTTTTTATTCTTATTGAAACATTAAAAAAATTGAAAGGAAAGGATGTTCCATATGATATTTATGGAGTCTTTACTGTTCAAGAAGAGGTTGGAATTCGAGGTGCTAATGTTTCTGCCTTGCGCATTAATCCAGACTTTGGTTTTGGTTTAGATACAACGATTGCATTTGATTTGCCTGGTGCAGCTGCACATGAAATGATAACGAAATTAGGAGAAGGAACTGCAATAAAAATTATGGATGCTTCTACTATTTGTGATTACCGCATGGTAGAATTCATGAAAAAAACGGCAGATAAACATAAAATCAAATGGCAACCAGAAATTCTAACGGCTGGCGGAACTGATACTGCTGGCATTCAACGCATGACCGAAGGTGGATCCATCGCTGGAGCTGTCAGTATTCCGACGCGACATTTGCACCAAGTTATTGAAATGGCGCATAAAGATGATATCCAGGGAAGTATCGATTTGTTAGTGGCTTGTGTGAAAGAATTGGATCAACACGATTGGAGTTTTTAAGTAAAACGCCACCTGTTTTTTATAATACCATTTTTAAGGCATTGTTGTTTATATAGACGCATTCTAAATTTGTCCTCATAAAAAAAGGATAAGAATTAATAAGTTTTGGCATGTGTTTTTGGTAAAAACCATGACAAAACTTAACATCGATAAATAATCAATTTACAAATTATCTATATTCAATTTCCTCAATTTTGGGGTCAATTTAGCCGTGACGATAACCACCAAAATAGTTAAAATTCCACCCACAACAATTGACGGTTTTAAACCAAAGGCTCTAGCTGTCGTTCCAGACTCAAATGCTCCAATTTCGTTTGATGATCCAATAAAAATTCCATTTACGGCAGAGACGCGTCCGCGCATGTTATCAGGTGTTGATAATTGTAGAATCGTATGTCGTATAACTACACTGACATTATCAAAAGCTCCGGTTAAAAACAAGAAAAATAACGCCCAATAAAAGTTAGTTGATAAACCAAATAATATCGTCGCTACTCCAAATGCCCCTACAGAAAGAAATAAGTTTCGACCAGCATTTTTTGTCGGAGGTTTATAAGCAATTATAAGCGCCATAAGCACTGCCCCAATCGCAGGAGCAGCTCTTAAAAATCCTAATTCTATTGATCCAGCATGCAAAACTTTGTCTGCAAAAGCGGGAAGTAAGGCAACAGCTCCACCAAATAATACTGCAAACAAATCCAATGTTAATGCTCCTAAAATCAATTGATTTTTAAAAACAAATTTGATTCCAGCAGAAAGACTTTCATAAAGTGATTCTATCTTTTCTTTTGCTGGGATAGGTTTTGAAGAAATAAACAAAAATGCTAAAAATGCTAACACAATAAATGAAATATCAACGGTATATGCAACAGTGTAATTTACTGCAATTAAAATTCCTGCTAAAGATGGTCCCATGACCGAAGCAATATGCCAAAAAGTACTGTTCCATGTTGCAGCATTTGCGTATAATGCTCTTGGAACAATTTGCGACATAAATGATGGATAGGCCGCAGATAAGAATCCACGAATAATTCCTACAAAGGCTATTGCAATGAATATTGGTGTTGTGCCAAAGTTTTTAATTATTGTTACCGCATCCATTGAAAAGTACAAAAGTAAGCTCGTTACAAGAATGAATAAAAAACTGAAGACAAGGATAATGTGCTTTCTATTAAATGAATCAGCAATGTGACCAGAAAACAACGAAATTATAATAAAAGGAATAGCCTCAGTGAGTCCAATCATTCCTAATGCTAAAACATCATGAGTTAAATCATAAACTTGCCATCCAACAATCACACTTTGCATCTGAATTCCCAAAGTCATGAAAAACCGATTCGCTAAAAAGAAATTGAATTCTTTGATTCTTAATACTGCAAAAGGATCGTGTTTTTCTTTTTTTGATTCAGACATGTTTTTAAAGACTATTAGCAACTTTTTTCGGCTATTATTGAAACTCCGTTAGGAGTGAAATAGTTATAGCCAGAATAAAGAACGCAATTTAATGTGTTTTGGCGAGATTTTTTTTGTAAAAATCATGACAAAACTAATCTCAAAATTACATTTTTTAAAGCGTGTAGTAAGTTTTTCTTGTGGATTATTTTTTCCCCTCCTGTTTAATCCATTAACCAAAATAAAGAGTACTTTCAACCTCCGATATAAAAAATAAGAAATGAAAAAAATTATAGCCTTTATCTTTTTCGCAATGCCATTTTTAACGTTTGCGACTCCAGAATGGATGCGTTATGCTACAATTTCTCCTGATGGATCTCAAATAGCATTTTCTTACCAAGGAGATTTATTTGTGGTTGGAGCAAAAGGTGGGGAGGCAAAGCAAATCACATCTCACAGTGCATACGATTTTATGCCGGTTTGGTCAAATGATTCAAAAAATATCGCTTTTGCAAGTAATAGATTTGGAAACTTTGATGTCTTCATCGTTGCAAAAGAAGGAGGCGTTCCAACACGTTTGACGTTCCATTCTTCTGATGATCTGCCATATGATTTTAAACCAAATAATAAGGAAATCGTGTTCATGTCGAGCCGTTTAGATCGCAAGGAATCGGTTCAATTCCCATACGATTTACTTGGAGAAGTTTATTCTGTAAGTGTTGATGGTGGACGTGAAGTAATGGATTTATCAATTTGTGCTGAAGCAATTAATTATAGTTCAGACGGAAATTACATGCTTTTTCAAGATGTCAAAGGATATGAAAATGAATGGAGAAAGCACCAAGTGTCCTCTGTTGCTAGAGATATCGTTTGTTATGACATGCAGATGAAGACGTATCGTCAATTGACAGATTGGACCGGAGAAGACAGAAACCCAATTATCATTGATCAAAATTCGTATTATTTCTTGTCTGAAAAATCTGGCTCTTTTAATATTTGGAAAGGTAAAATGGATGGAACAGCTTATTCTGAGCAAGTAACAGATTTTAAAACACATCCAATTCGTTTTTTATCAATGGCAACCAATGGGACATTGTGTTTTGGGTATCATGGTGAAATTTATACAATGGATAAAGGTGTTTCTACAAAATTAGAAATCACGATCCACAAAGATGTATTGAACAATGACAACAAGATTTTACACGTTGGCGGAAATGCTTCTGAATTTGCTGTTTCTGCAGATGGAAAAGAAATTGTTTTTGTTTATCGAGGAGATGTTTTTGCAAGTTCGGTTGAATTTGGAACAACAAAACAAATAACGAATACTGCTGGACAAGAAAGAAACGTGTCTTTTAGTCCTGATGGAAAAAAGATACTGTTCGCTGGTGAGCGCAACAATTCATGGAATATTTATGAAGTAAAAAGAGTCAATGAAAAGGAATTATTTTTCCATAATGCAACGCTTTTAGAGGAAACTGCATTGGTTCAAACTACAGATGAATCATTTGACCCTAAATATTCTCCAAATGGCGAAGAAGTAGCATTTTTCAAAAACAGAACAACATTGTGTGTAATAAATTTGAAAAGTAAGGAAGTAAGAGAGGTGCTTGCAGGAAGTTATAATTATTCCTATTCTGATGGGGATCAATATTTTACCTGGTCACCAGATTCAAAATACGTATTAGTTCAGTTCTTTGAGTTTGAAAGATGGAGCACAGATATTGGTTTGGTTGCCGCTTCAGGAAAAGAAAAGCCATTGAATTTAACACAAAGTGGTTACGGAAGTTCTTGGCCAAAATTCTCTATGGACGGTGAAATGGTGTATTATGCAACCGATAAATATGGTTTGCGTTCACACGGTAGTTGGGGAGGTCAAAACGATGTTGAGGCGATTTTCTTAAACAAAGATGCATATTACAAATTCACTTTAAACGAAGAGGAGTATAAAGCTTGGAAAGAAGCTGAAGACTTAGCGAAAAAAGAGAAGGACCCTTCGACAAACTCAGAGGCCAAAAAACGCAAAGAAAAGGAGAAGGACGAAAAAGAACCAATTGCTGAAATTAAAACGATAACAATTGATTTGGAAGGTCTTTATGATCGTAAAGTTCGTTTGACAATTCACTCTTCAGGGTTAGGTGATTATATCATCAACAACGATGCAACCGAAATGTATTACTTATCCAATTTCGAGAAAGGGTTTGATATCTGGACAACAAAATTTAAGACGAAAGAAACAAAGCTTCTCGTGAAAACTGGCCTTGATGGTTCAGCGTTGTTATTGGATAATGAACAAAAAGCCTTGTTTTACAGTCAAAATGGTACTGTTACGAAACTTGAAATCGCAA
>CANNKP010000139.1 GCA_947505255.1 Flavobacteriales bacterium | reverse complement strand
GAATGAACGGCCAAATCAATTGATTTCTCAAGCAATGCATGTTCAATTTCCTTAGTAAAAAATCCTTTTCCTTCTAATTTATCGAAACTCAAATCCTGGATTGCATCTCCTTGAGTTGTGATAATCGTAATGTCAACAGTACATCCTAATTGTTCTAATTGATTTTTCACATGATTGGCTTGCCATAAAGCTAAATCACTACCTCTTGATCCAATTCGAATGTGTTGCATGTTTATTTTTTTAATAGAATTTCTTTCGCCATAATCATCGGCATGCTCATGTATTTCTTCTCCATGTAGCCAATAATTTTGTCTAATACTTCTTTGGAGTGCTCGTCTAATTCTGCTAGGTCATTTTTGAACACTTCATTCATCGCAGTAGCTCTAATTTCTTTTACTTTTTGAGGAACATCGCGCATGGCAAGTTCAACTGTTCTGATCTTTTGTATTTGCTTGAAATTAAACAATGCTTCAGCGATAATCTCCTCTACATGTTGAATCTCTTTCGATCGCTCTTTTAAATTCTCGTTTGAAATTTTCTGAAGCAAGTCAACAGAAATATGTGTCACATTGTGATTCGCAACAATTTGAGGATCTAAATCCTGCGGCAAAGCGATATCAATAACAACTTTTTTACCCGTTTCTCCTTGTAATAAATTAGTGTAAATTTCAGGAGTAATAATATGTGTATCTGCACCGGTACAGGCGATTATAATATCAAACCCTGCAGCGTATGTTTCTAAATCTGATAATGGAAGTCCTAAACCATTCAAATCTTTTGCTAAACTTTCTGCTTTTGATAACGTGCGATTAAAAACGATGAATTTTTTATATCCATGTTTTCTCAAGAAGCGACTCATGTTGGTGTTCGTTGCACCGGCGCCTACAATCAATATACGGGCATCTAATGCAATATTCATGTCACGCAATTTGTGATATGCCAAAGAAACAACTGAAACTGGTTTTGTAGCAATGCTTGTTTCTGTGTAAACAGATTTTGCCGTTTCAATAGTATGACGAATCACTAAACGAATAAAATCACCTGTTAAAGCATGTTTCTTAGAAGTTTCAAACGCATTTCTAACTTGGGTAATGATTTCTCGCTCACCAACTACCATTGAGTCAATCGACGAAGCGACTGCTAACAAATGCTCTACACCATGAATTCCTTTATAGGTATCACCGCGGTGTGCAAAATGACCAATCTGTTCATTGGTAAATTCTGGATATAATGTTTGAAAAAATTTCATTAAGAAATGAAACTCAACGTCTTGTTCAGTGCAAAAAACAAATTCAACGCGATTACATGTTGATAGAAACATCAATTCCGTTAAACCCAATAAATCCTTTAAATTCTGTAAACGACTCTTTTGTTTGGTTTCTTCAATATGAAGTTTACCAATGTCGCTAACGTCTAGGTTTCTATGAGTAAAAGCAATAATATGAAATTGTTCTAACACTTATTCGTCTTTTTATTTTGCAAATTTGCGAAAACAACGGGGTAATATTGTCATAATAGTGTCATGACATCTTATTTAGAATGGGTTTAAATACTATTGTCTACTTGAGTTTGTGTTCATTTTCTTATATTCAGTTAGTCAAGGCTCATTTGTTTTTTTTCAAGGAAAAAAGCTACCTTTATTCTTTCAAGAAAAAGTGAATGAAAACGATTGAATTTGAATCTGCACAGCATGTAAAAGTGGAGTATGAACTGGCAACAACAGGTCAGCGAACTGCTGCTGCACTTATTGATTTGGTTGCGTTCATCATTTATTTTATTATCGTTTCGTTATCCTTAGAGCTCAAGAATGTAATTTCAGATTTTGGAACGGATTTATTCTTGACATTACTCATCATTAAATTACCTTGGATTTTTTATAATCCTATAATTGAGTTTATAACACGTGGCCAAAGTTTGGGGAAATACGCACTTGGAATTAGAGTAGTGAAAGTTTCTGGTGAACGTCCAGGTTTAAAAGAAGTATTCACCCGATGGCTATTTAAAGGAGATTTTTTATGGATAAGTGCTGATGTCTTTCTTTTATTGTGGGTGGGATTTGGTTTGTTGGGAATCATTTTTTCAGCAACAGCTGATAGAAATCAACGACTTGGTGATGTTATTGCAAATACAGTAATAATTAAAAATAGATCTAGTTTAAATTACACGTTGAAGGATATTCTTTCAATAAAAAATCAAGATAATCATCAAACAACATATCCTAACGTGACAAGGTTCACTGATGAAGACATGTTATTGATAAAAAATACGATTCAGCGCGTTCAAAAATATCCGAATCCGGAAACGAAAAAATTTGCAGTTGACTTGGCTGATGAAACAGCTGTTTTGTTAGGTTTATCTGAAACTCCAGAAAAACGAATGGAATTTTTGCAAACTTTGTTACAAGATTATGTCGTGCTGACACGTTAAAAATTACTTATGTCAAAATTATGTATTGTTCCAACTCCGATTGGAAATTTAGAAGATATTACATTACGTTCAATTCGAATGTTGAAAGAATGTGATGTGATTTTTGCCGAAGACACGCGCGTCACAAAAAAACTATTGAACAAATTTGAAATTACAAAACAAGTAATTCCTTTTCATGCACACAATGAACATAAATCATTACAAGCTGCAATTGATAGAATAAAATCAAATAGTTTGACCGTTTTAGTTTCTGATGCTGGCACTCCTGGCATTTCTGATCCTGGATTTTTATTGGCGCGTGAATGTGTAAATGCTGGAATTGTCATTGAATGTTTGCCTGGACCAACAGCTTTTGTACCAGCGCTCGTTGCAAGTGGATTCCCATGTGATAAATTTGTGTTTGAAGGATTTCTACCACACAAAAAAGGAAGACAAACACGCTTGAAAATTCTAACAGAAGAAGAAAGAACGATTGTTTTGTATGAGTCACCGCATCGTTTAGTAAAATGTTTGGGACAAATTGAAGAATTCATGGGGGGAGAACGAAAAGTATGTGTTGTGCGTGAAATCAGTAAAATGTTTGAAGAATACAAACGTGGAACAGCCACTGAAGTGAAAGCCTATTACGAAGCGCATCCGCCAAAAGGTGAAATAGTTATTTTGATTGAAGGAAAACCATGAGTGAAATAGACACAGAAGCAATCGTTTTAATAAAAAATGGTTCAGCTGATAAAGCATTTGAACGCAGAAAGATTAAAATTAAAGGCCCAAAAGACAATGAAGTAGTTATTGAAAGTGAAGCTTTTGGATTGAATTATGCCGACGTGATGGCGCGAAATGGTTTGTACCGTGAAGCACCGCCTTTGCCTTGTGTTGTTGGTTATGAAGTAGTTGGGAAAATCACTGAAATTGGAAAGGATGTCTCGCCAGATTTAATTGGTAAACGTGTTCTTGGTTTTTGCAGATTTGGTGGATATGCAAAACACGTTGTCACACAAAATTATGCAGTCGTTGAAATCAACGAAATGCCAGCAGAAGAAGCTTTAGTTCTCTGCACGCAAGCAGTAACTGCCTATTACATGGCGGAATATTTAACACCAATTCATAAAGGTGAAAAAGTATTGATTCACGCTGCAGCTGGAGGTGTAGGGACAATCTTAATCCAATTGGCGAAGCGAAAAGGGGCAATTGTTTTTGCTAAAATTGGGAATGAAAATAAACGTGATTTAGTCCTGAAATTGGGTGCTGATCATGTGATTAATTACAATCAATCAGAATATTCAGCTCAAATTTCCACCATTTTAAAAGAAGACCGATTGGACGCTAGTTTTAATCCAATTGCTGGTTCTACTTTCAAAAAAGACTTGGCTTTACTTGGTTCTGGGGGACGAATTGTTCTTTTCGGAGGTTCAGAATTATCAGGTGGGAAATGGGGATTCTTTTCTCAACTGAATTTTGTGCGCAAAATGGGATTGATCTTACCAATTGGTTTAATGATGCGTTCCAAAAATATACTGGGTGTCAATATGTTAAAAATTGCAGATAACCGACCAATGGTTCTTTCAGAATGTTTACATGAAGTGGTAAAACTTTACCTTAAAGGAGAATTAATTCCACAAGTTGGTGGTGTTTATGCTGTTAATCAAATTGCAGAAGCACATGCCGCACTTGAAAGTGGAAAAACTACAGGGAAGCTGAGTGTAAAATGGAAGATTAAAGATTATAGTTTAAAACTGAAAGATTATTAAACTATAAACTATCAGTTATAAACTTATCAAGGTGCCGGAGGACCAACATATTCCATACATGGATTTGTTCCAACCCAACATTTAGCATTTTGACGTAATTCTAAAATTGTATCATTTTCGATGTTGAAATATAAATCAACCGTATTTTTCCATTTGTTAAAACAATCATTTCCCTTTAATACATAATTTTTTTCCTCAACCAACCCATTTTTTTTCATGAATTCATCCAAGGGTAAAAATTTATCTGCTCGCACAAGCATATAATGTCCATTCTCCAAATGAAACGTTGCATTTCCTTCAACATCTAAGGTGACCTCTTCATAAACAGGTAATCCTTCTTTAAATTCTACACCTTTTAAAATTTTGAATTTTTCAAATTTCATAGATTCATAGTATCCAGCAGCAACATCTGGAGAGGGCTTTGCTCCGCCACAATATGGTTTATGCACAGTACCATTAAAACTTACCGTTCGAAGATTAGGATCAGTATTTTTTTTAGAAGTCAAACCACAACCTGTTGTAATTAAAACCAAAGCTATAAGAATGTTTTTTAGGATCATAAAGGATGCTTTAAGTAACAAAGATATAAAAACAAGAAGTAAAATATAATTTGTTTTTTAAATTTTCGCCACAGATGCACAGATTTTCTATTTCAAAGGAAGTTTGATGCGTTATTCTTAATTTCTAATTGCTTTGGTTTAATTCAAACAACAATCTGTGCATCTGTGGCAAAAGAAAACTAATAGGATAAATTTTGATCTTTGTTTTAAGATTACTTAACTTTCTAAGTGAGTTAAGTTGCATTAAACCCGAAATTTTACCTTAATTTTGCGCCATAATTAATCTAAAACAAAACAACCAATGGCTGAAGTAATAACAGACCTAGGAATTCAAGAAATTCTTTCTCAATTAGGTATTGAAGAAGTAAATAACGGTGCCTCAACAGGCGGTAAATGGTTCAAAACTCGTGGTGAACGAATTGATTCAATTTCTCCAGTCGATGGTCGATTAATTGCCTCTGTTAATTCTGCAACTGAAGCAGATTATGAAGCAGTAATTTTAAAAGCACAAGAAGCGTTTAAAGAATGGAGAATGATTCCTGCTCCAAAAAGAGGAGAAATTGTACGTCAATTAGCTGAAAGAATTCGCTTTTACAAAGAGCCTCTTGGTAAATTGGTTTCTTATGAAATGGGAAAATCATTACAAGAAGGTTTAGGTGAAGTGCAAGAAATGATCGATATCTGTGATTTTGCAGTTGGTTTATCTCGTCAATTATATGGACTTACAATGCATTCAGAACGTCCTGGACACAGAATGTACGAGCAATATCACCCACTAGGAATTGTTGGAATTATTTCAGCATTCAATTTCCCTGTTGCAGTTTGGAACTGGAATACAGCTTTGGCTTGGGTATGTGGAGATGTTTGCGTTTGGAAACCATCTGAAAAAACACCAATCACAGCAATCGCTTGTCAACAAATAGCAAAAGAAGTTTTCGATGCAAATGGAGTTCCTGAAGGAGTTTCTAGTTTGGTTATCGGTTGTGCTGAAATAGGAAAATTAATGGCTGAAGACACACGTGTTCCTTTGATTTCTGCAACAGGTTCTACTCGAATGGGTAAATCAGTTGGGGCAACAGTTGGAGCTCGTTTAGGTCGTTCGTTATTAGAGTTAGGAGGAAACAATGCAATCATTATTACGCCTTCAGCTGAATTGAAAATGGTTGTTCCTGGCGCTGTATTTGGTGCTGTTGGAACTGCTGGACAACGCTGTACGTCAACGCGTCGTTTGATTATTCATGAAGATTTATACGATAAAGTTAAAGAATCATTGGTGAAAGCTTATGGTCAATTGAAAATAGGTAATCCTTTGGATCAAAGTAACCATGTTGGACCATTGATCGATCAAGATGCGGTGAAAACTTATTTAGAAGCATTGGACAAAGCAGTTGCTGAAGGATGCAACATTCTTGTTGAAGGTGGTGTTTTAACTGGTGCAGGATACGAATCAGGTTGCTATGTGAAACCAGCAATCGTTGAGGCACAAAACCACATGAAAATCGTACAACACGAAACATTCGCTCCGATTTTATACATTATGAAATATTCTGGTGGTGTTGAAAATGCAATTAAATTACAGAATGGTGTTCCTCAAGGTTTATCGTCTGCAATCATGACAAGCAGTTTGAAAGAATCTGAAGCTTTCTTATCTCAAGCAGGTTCAGATTGTGGAATTGCTAACGTAAACATCGGAACTTCAGGTGCTGAAATCGGTGGAGCATTTGGTGGTGAAAAAGAAACAGGTGGCGGACGTGAATCAGGTTCTGATGCATGGAAAGTTTACATGAGAAGACAAACAAATACAATTAACTATTCTGATAGCTTGACATTGGCACAAGGAATCAAGTTTGAATTGTAGGATTTAAATTTATATGTTAAAGAAAATGCCGAGTGAAAGCTCGGCATTTTTTGTGTTATTAAAATTTTGAGAACAAAAGTTATTCTCCCAAAAACAAGTTCAACGTATAGAGCTTATGAAATCCATGTTCATTTGCTGCTATGAAATAGAGTTGGTTGTTAAATACTTTTATTTTTTCTGGATAATTAACTTCTTTGAGCGATAGTATCGCATTGTAATTACCATTCTGAATGTCCAATAATGAAAGATCTAAAGTTGCTTTGTTTTTATTGTATAAATAGAACTTTTTCCCATAAGGATCTTTGATGATTTCATTTTTAGAGTGATCATTCTG
>CANNKP010000138.1 GCA_947505255.1 Flavobacteriales bacterium | reverse complement strand
GCACAAACGAATTCAACTGGAATATTTAGTGGTTTATCACCTGGGATTTATTCAATAATTGCAACCGTAAATGGTTGC
Organism: Flavobacteriales bacterium; assembly: GCA_947505255.1. GTDB lineage: Bacteria > Bacteroidota > Bacteroidia > Flavobacteriales_D > Crocinitomicaceae > M0103. The sequence continues at coordinate 6,982 of CANNKP010000138.1, read as the reverse complement.
AATACGCCTATCACTTCTTTAACTGTTAATGCTGTGCCAGCAAATCCTGTTGCGCCAACAGCTAGTGTAACGGCCCAACCTACTTGTGCAGTGCCAACTGGTACAATTACGGTTTCATTGCCTGCGCCAGCAGCTGGCACAACCTATACGGTTACAGGAACAGCACCGGTGGTAGCTGCACAAACAAACACTTCAGGAATATTTAGCGGACTTACAACTGGAAATTACACAGTTATTACAACAGTTAGCGGCTGCGTTTCTTCAGGAACCGTATTATCTATAAATTCTGTACCTGCCAACCCTACTGCACCAGCAGCAAGTGTAACAGCACAACCAACTTGTTTAATACCTACTGGCACAGTTACTGTTTCATTGCCTGCTCCAGCTGCCGGGACATCATACAGCATAACAGGAATTGCTCCAGCAGTTGCTGTTCAAACAAACACTTCAGGAATATTTAGTGGTCTTGCTGCAGGAAATTATAGTGTAACCACAACAGTAGGAGGATGTACATCAACGGCAACTTCATTGACCATAAATGCTGCAATAGGTGCGCCGTCAGCACCAACTGCTAATGTTACTCAACCAACTTGTTTTATTTCTACAGGAACAATAACAGTTACATTACCTTCTCCAGCAGCTGGAACAACGTTTACGTTAACTGGTATAATGCCTGTTGCAGCACCACAAACAAATGCATCTGGTATTTTTAACATTTTAGCTTCAGGTAATTATTCTTTAGTTGTAACCGTTTCTGGATGTAGCTCATCTCCAACACCATTAACTGTAAATGCTCAACCAACGACGCCTAGCGCACCAATTGCTAATGTCACTCAACCAACTTGTGGTTTGGCAACTGGAACAATAACAGTAACACTTCCTGCACCAGCAGTTGGAACAACGTATACTGTTACAGGAACAGCCCCAGTTGTTTTAGCTCAAACAAACACAACAGGAGTATTTACTGGTTTGTCTTCAGGGAATTATGATGTTGTAACAACTATTGGTGGATGCTCTTCAACTGCAACGATGTTAACGATAAATCCACAACCTGCAAATCCTACTGCACCAACAGCAAGTGTTACGACACTTCCGACTTGTTTAGTTCCAACGGGAAGTATTACAGTTTCATTACCTTCACCTGCAGTTGGGACAACCTATACTCTAACAGGCACTGCACCTATCGTTGCAGCCCAAACAAATTCAACTGGAGTTTTTAATGGTTTAGCTGTTGGATCATATGATGTTATAACAACTGTTGGGGGATGTTCTTCAACTGCCTCTATTATTGTGATTTCTGCTCCCTCTGGTGCACCAACAATTTCATTAACTTCATCAACAAATGTTACTTGTTTCAATGATAATGACGGAACTGCAGTTGTTTCTGGGTCTGGAGGAACAGGAACATTAAATTATTCTTGGACACCTGCTGGAGGATCCGCTGCATCGGCATCAGGGTTATCAGCAGGAAATTATACGGCCACAGTTACTGACGGATTGGGTTGTTCTAGTTCTCTCCAAGTTATAATCGGAGGACCAAGCCAAATTGTAATTACAGAAACAATTACAGATATAATTTGTGGATCAACTATTGGTCAAATTACAACATCCGTTTTAGGTGGTAATGGAACGTATTCATATTTATGGACACCAAATGGAGAAACAACATCATCCATTACAAATTTATCTCCAGGGTCATATTCTTTAACAGTTACAGATGGAGTAGGATGTTCAAATTCTGAGAGTTATACAATTATTTCTACTGGTTCTTTAGTAATCAATGCAACTCCAATTTCTACAACGATTCAAGAAGGCCAATCTGTACAATTAAATGTAACTGGTGGCACAACTTACACTTGGACTCCATCAAATGGACTAAGTTGTACTGATTGTTCTAATCCAATTGCAACTCCGAATGTTACTACCATTTATACTGTAACTGCTACTGATGCTATAGGATGCTCAGGTACAGATAATGTAACGGTCGTTATACAAATGATTTGTGGTGAAGTATATGTTCCAACGGTGTTTTCTCCAAACGGAACTGGTCCAGACGCAAACAATACGCAATGTGTTTACGGATCATGTATCTCAGAATTAAGTTACGCGATCTACAATAGATGGGGAGAGAAAGTCTTTGAAACAACAGATCCATTAGTTTGTTGGGATGGGACATATAAAGATAAACCATTGAATTCAGGAGTGTTTGCATACAAATTGATGGCAACTTTACTTGATGGTACAACAATCGAAGAGTCAGGTAATTTAACATTAATAAGATAATTTTAACGAAGAATTTTATGAAAAAGATAAGTAAAATACTAGCTGTTTTAGTTGTTTTCAACTCAACATTATTTGCACAGGATATTCACTTTTCACAAATGGAATTTTCCCCTTTAACGTTGAATCCAGCATTAGCAGGGGCAAATTCACCTATGCAAGGAACTCTTAACTACCGCAATCAATGGAACAGTGTTGCAACGCCATATCAAACAATGGCAGCATCTTTTGATGCACGGTTCAATGATAAGAAAAGAGGAAAAAAAGGTATTATGGCTGGAGGCATCAATTTTTTCAATGATAAAGCGGGCGATTTAAAAGTTACAACAAATAATGTGAATTTGAATTTAGCATACCATTTAATTCTTGATAGAACAAGTACATTAGGATTAGGTATTTATACTGGTTTTGGTCAGAGATCAATTGATCCAAATTCAGGAAGATGGGCTAGTCAATTTGACGGGATGACTTATAATGCTGCCTCAGCAAGTGGAGAGACATTTAATTCGGCAAGTTTTAACTATTTAGATGCCGGAGCAGGGTTATTGTATGCATACAAAAAAAACAATGGATACATGACTCAAAATAATCAAAGAGCATTTAATGGAGGAGTTGCTTTTTATCATGTTAACCGACCAGGATTCTCTTATGTCGATCAAAGCTCAGAACAGTTATATATGCGTCTTTCTGTATTTGTAAACGGTACGATTGGGATAGATAATACGCGAGGTTCTGTTTTACCTGGGATATATTTCCAACGACAAAAGTCTTCAATGGAAATTTTATATGGAGCATATTATCAGTATAGAATCAGTGAAGGATCAATGGCAACAGGTTTTACACGACCTATGACATTTTCTATTGGGATATTTAACCGTTTTAAGGATGCTTTTATTGGAAAAGTGATGTTTGAATGGGATCAATATTCTGCAGGTTTTGCGTATGATATTAATATTTCTACCTTGACTCAAGTCTCAAGAGCAAAAGGAGGATTTGAATTTTTCTTGCGCTTTAATATGGGAGATGGCGGCGGATTTAGATCTCGAATCTAATAAGATAATCGATAAATATTTTAGTAAAAGGGGTTCATTAATGGACTCCTTTTTTTATGCGACTCTGAAACTGAATTTACTTTGTAGAATATAACTATAAGTAACAGAGAGTAATATGGCAATAAATCTTGATGGTGTTGGATAAAAGTGAAAATGATCAACTAATACTTTGAGCGTGAAATAACTTATTATTATCGCTCCAAGACCAACAACGAAGTATCTGAACAGTTGAACTCTCCCAGGCAATGTTGAGTCTTGAAAAGTAATGTATTTATTCAGTAAAAAGCCAATCACAAAGGTAATAGGGAAAACAATAAACAATGAAGCAATATGAGGACTCAAAACCACAAATCCTAAATCAACATTATGTTTAAGGAATATAAAATTGTAAAAAACAAAATAGAGAACTGTATCAAGAACTAAATTACCACCACCACATACTGCATAGCGATATGTTTTCAGAGGTAGAAACTCCTTGAACAAGAAATAAAAGGAATCTATAAGTTTGATTAATATATGTTTCATACAATAAGCTGACAAAGTTAAGAATAAGATCAAATTGTTCTTTTTTTTTTTGCACCTAATTAAAAAATAGGTTAAATTTATATGGTAAACTAGGCACAAGAATTATTAATTCCTTCATGTATTATTTTGAAGGACAAAATTTTAACATGAAAAAAATAATCTATACTACTATAGCGGTTTTATTATCGTATAATTTGCATGCGCAAATTTTTTGGACTGAGGCTTTTGAAAACAGTAATAGTGGCGGTGCATTGGCGGCAGGCTCAAATACAGGAAATGGAGCATGGACAGTCACTGATCTAGGTCCAACACTTGATCTTTGTGGATATCCTTTAGTTCCGAACACATGGTATGTTAGCTGTGCAGAAAATGGTCAAGCAGCAGGAGTTTGTGGTGCGGGATGTGGATCAGATGAATCTCTTCATGTTGGTTCAGTGACCCTTGGTGATATGGGTGCTTCTTATGACGCAGGTGGCTGGTGCTCTTTTGGATTAGGTGGTTTTGGAGATGGAACAACAACCGATAAACGAGCGGAATCACCAACGATTAATTGTGCACCATATGCAACTATTACTTTGGCATTTAATTATATTGAAAATGGAAATTTAGCACTAGATAATGCAAGTTTATGGTGGTTCAATGGAACTATTTGGTCACAGCTATTTGATTTGGCTAAAACGCCACTTTGCGCCGGTCAAGGATTGTGGACAGCATATTCGGTTGTATTACCTGTTGGTGCTAATAATAACCCAAATGTTAAAATTGGTTTTAGATGGGTTAATGATGACGATGGTGCCGGAACAGACCCGTCGTTTGCAGTAGATGATATTACATTATCCGCTATTAATGCACCTAATACGCTTACAACCGGCACCGTAACTGGAAGTCCATTTTGTGCTTGTGCAGCAGTAAACGTGCCTTTTACTAGCACAGGCACTTTTACAGCAGGAAATATTTATACAGCACAATTATCAAATTCTGCTGGAAGTTTTGCTGCTCCAGTAACCATAGGTACATTAGCAAGTACAGCAAATAGTGGAACAATTTCTGCTTCAATTCCATGTAATATCGTTTCTGGTTCAATGTATCGCATCCGAGTAATCAGTTCAGCGCCTTCTGTTACAGGATCAAATAATCCTTTAAATATTGTAATTAATATGCTTCCAACTGTGAATGCTGGATCTGACCAAACTGTATGTGCTGGAACAACTGTAACTCTTTCTGGAACTGGTGCAGCTACTTATTCTTGGGATAATGCTGTAATTAATGGTGTTTCATTTGTTCCAACTGCAACGGAAATTTATCATTTACAAGGAATCGATGTTAATGGCTGTCAAGATACAGACAGTGTTCAAGTAGTCGTGAATACTCCTTCAGTTTCCTCTCTTAATCAAACTGCCTTAGATTCATATACGCTTAATGGCCAAACGTATACTCAAAGTGGAACCTACACGCAAGTAATTCCAAATGCGGCTGGTTGCGATAGTACTATTACATTGAATTTAACCATGAATTATACAGTAATTAATGAAATGAAGAATTTTGAAATTTCAATTTATCCAAATCCAAGTCGTGATATAATTTTTATTAATTCTGAAATCGAATTATTTTCGTCTTACGAATTAATTGATAACCAAGGAAGAATCGTTTTAAGTAATGCGTTGAAAGGATATCAAACAAGTGTAAACTTAGAAGCTATTGCTCCCGGGAATTATTATTTAAAAATCGAAGAGAAAAAGATCCTTGTTACTGTAGTAAAACAGTAAGTATATATCATTTTATAATAGAATAACCTGGTTTTAAACTAGGTTATTCTATTTTTTAATAAAAACTAGACCTATAATAAGTAGTGGTTGAAGCAAATTCTACTTTACAACTCACGATTTTAGCGTACTCATCACAAACGAACTTTGAACATTCGCAATATTTGGAATTGAAGCTAGTTTTTGTTTTAAAAATTCTTGATATTCATCCATATCTTTTACTTCTATAGAAAGTAAATAATCATAATTTCCAGCAATATGATAGCAGGAACTTACTTCATGAAGATGTACAATTTCATCTTCAAAGCCCAGCAATAAATCCAAATTATGTGCTTTTAATGAAACTTGACATAAGACATGTAATCCTTTGTCAATTTTTTTTTTATCTAAAATGGCCACATAATTTTTTATTACGCCATGCCTTTCCAACCGTTTAATCCGTTCAAATGTTGGAGTGACTGATAATCCAATTTCTGAAGCAATTTCTTTGTTTCCTAATTTTGAATTCGCACTCAAAATCGAAATTATTTTTTTGTCAATTTGATCTAATTGAATCTCCATAGAATTTTTTTCTAAATTATAGTGCTAAAATGAGAAATATAAGAATTAAATATAGTCAAAAGTAATAAGTATAGAATAATAATCTACCATTTAAACTAATGAAAGATTTTTTTATATGTTTACATCATATCAAAAACCAAAACAATGGATTATTCTAAAATGCAACCAGAAAGTTTAATGATGAGTTACGGATACAAACCTTCATTGTCTGAAGGTGCGATTAAATGTCCAATTTTTCAAACTTCAACCTTCGTGTTTAATACAGCAATGGAGGGGAAACGGTTTTTTGAATTAGCGTATGGATTGCGTGAAAAAGAACAAGGAGAAGAGCTTGGCTTAATTTATAGTCGATTGAATAATCCAGATTTAGAAATTCTTGAAAACAGATTGTGTTTGTGGGATGGTGCTGAAGATTGTGCAGTTTTTGAAAGTGGAATGTCGGCAATATCAACTGCAATGATGGAATTCATGGAGCCAGGAGATTTGTTATTATATAGCAGACCTGTTTATGGAGGAACAGATCATTTTATCAATCACTTTTTAAAGAAAATGAAAATCGAATCGATCGGTTTTCATGCTACAGATACAAAAGAAGAAATAATTGCTCGGATAGACGCTACAGGTAAGGGAAATCGGTTGACAATGATTCATATTGAAACGCCAGCAAATCCTACAAATGCGCTGATTGATATTGAAATGTGTGCTGAAATAAAAGAACATTTTACAACTGCCGAAAAACCTGTTATCTTATCTGTTGACAATACCTACATGGGTCCAATTTGGCAACATCCTTTAAAACAT
>CANNKP010000137.1 GCA_947505255.1 Flavobacteriales bacterium | reverse complement strand
CAATGTTCTAAAGGGTCAGCCAACAAACCTGCGGCAATCATTCCTGCTGGATGTGAAATATCTGCTAAAATAACAGCGCCAACTTCATCAGCGATTTTGCGAATACGTGCATAATCCCAATCACGGCTATATGCAGATGCACCACATATAATCATTTTTGGTTTTTCACGTTTTGCAACTTCCTCCATCTGGTCATAATCAACTCTCCCTGTATCTTTATTTACACCATAGAAAAATGGCTTATATAATTTTCCGGAAAAATTTACGGGTGATCCATGAGTTAAATGTCCTCCATGTGATAAGTCAAATCCAAGAATTTTATCTCCAGGTTGTAAACAAGCTAAAAACACTGCTGCATTTGCTTGCGCCCCAGAATGAGGTTGAACATTTGCCCAAGTAGCTCCAAATAGTTGACACAACCTGTCAATTGCTAGTTGCTCAACCTTGTCAACTACTTCACAGCCACCATAATATCTTTTACCAGGTAATCCTTCTGCATATTTGTTGGTCAATACACTTCCCATTGCTTGCATCACTTCATCGCTCACAAAATTTTCAGATGCGATTAATTCTGCTCCGTTTATTTGACGGTGTTTTTCTTCTTCAATAAGGTCAAAAATTACCTGATCTCTTTTCATTATATGGTGTTTAATTGGAGTAATTTTGTTCGAATATTAATTTCAAGCCTTCTGTTAAAGAGGTGGCAGGTTTGTAGTTAGTTAAACTCAAAAGTTTTTCAGAACTACCAACTCTTCTCTCTACTTCATAATCATATCGCTTCTTAGGAGCTTCTAGATAAACTATTTCAGATTTTGATTGTGTGATTTCTTTAATTTGCTTTGCTAATTCGGTAATTGTCCATTCTGCCTCATTTGCTATATTGATAATGTGACAGCCATTAATATCCATTAATCTAACACATGCCTCAACTGTATCATCAATGTAAGTGAAATCTCTTGTTTGATTCCCCGAACCGAAAACTGTAATCGATGAGTTTTCCATTGCTTGTTCGAAAAATAATGGAACCACCATTCGTGTATCTTGATTACCACCATAAACATTGAAAAATCTTAAAGAGGTTACATTTAAACCTTTTTCTTGATGGTGTGACGCTAAATAAATTTCATTGTAACGTTTTGCCATTGCATACGATGTTCGAGGGTCAACCAAAACTTCTTCGGTTAACACACTTTCGAATGCTGAATGGCCATAAATACCACTTGTTGAGGCGTACATTATTTTTTTGACATTGTTTATAAAGGCTGCTTCAACAACATTTCTTGTGCCAATTACTTCGACATCCATCGTTTCAACAGGATTATCAGCAACAATATCAACACCTAAAACCGCCGCAAAATGAAAAATAAGATCACAATTTTTACTTGCTGAAATAACTGCTTCTAAATCACGTGTGTCACCTTTGATAAATTCAACTTTAGAATAAGTGATTTTATCCAATTTGTTTCCACGCAATAACGAGTCGAAAACAACAACAGAATGTCCGTCATTTACTAATCGTTTTGCAAGATTACTCCCGATGAATCCTGCTCCTCCTGTGATTAATATCTTCATTTCTTTTTTTTTATAAATATCGTTATTTTTATTTTAATCTTTTACTCATTACATTCTTTTGATTGAATGCAATTTATGTGTTAAAACACCACTCGAAGAATGACATATTCCTTCAATAGTAATTGGATCTTTTCTTACAAAACCTGAAGCATGTATTATTGAACCTTTACCGTCTAATATTCCTACATGAATAATTTTGTTCTCTTGATTTTTAAAAAAAGCTAAGTCTCCAGATTCAATTTCTGAAAATTCTATATCATCACCATATTCAACTTGTTGCGAAGCATCTCTCGGAAGGTTTATATCAAAAAAACGGTAAACTACTTGTGTTAATCCCGAACAATCGATTCCAAATGGGGTTTTTCCTCCCCATAAATAAGGTGTGTTTAGATATTCTAAAGCTAGTTCTGAAGGATTTAAAAAAATTAGTTCCTTCAAATTATCATTGAATTGAAAAAAATCGTTTCCGATATTGAAACTATCAGTATTTCCAAAAGGAACATATGAGCCTCTAAATATTGTTTGATTGCCCCATGGTGTTGATAAGCTGCGTGAAAGGTGTTTTTCAAAGCTTAATCCATCAAGCCATTTGTTTACTTCTTTATTTGACAGAAGATGAATGTGTTTAACATCTACATAGCCTTCATAATTATCAGAATAGGTGAGTATTTTATTCCAAGAACCAGCAGTGCTTTCTATAGAAACTAACTCTCCAAATAATAATTGGGTTACCATTTCAGAAGAATCTTTTCCTTCAGAACGAACAGGCGAAACGCTAACAATACAGTATCCTTGTCGAACTGACATTAGGTAGTAGGGAATTTTGAATGTGATAAAATTGATAAACATTGCTGTAAGTGTCGTTCATTGTGGTAAACAACATATAATAAAGCATCACCCAGTTTTAATCGTACAATTTTCGAAATAGAAATTGGGATCTTTACCTTTCTCATATTTACTGTTTGTGCAGCATCTATAATTGTTAACAGTTGATTTTGTCCTTGCTCGAATTCATTTATTTCATTCCCATTTAATAAATCAGGATTTATTATTGGATTATAAGATCTTGGTGAGTTAAATTTTCGTTTGATATTTCTAGCATTACCTAATTTCATTGATTTCCAAGCCGATCTTCCAAGTGGAGATGAAATGAATATTTCTTTGGGTTCATTAAAACGAGTACGTTCTATTTTAGATAAAAAAGTAGGGTGGTAATATTTAGCGTATTCATTCAAATGGGCAAAGACATCATTGATACTCCAAGATTCATTGTCTTTTCTCCAGCTTTTTTGTTGCGCGTTTAAATGTGAAAATTTTCTTTTAATCAGATCAATATTGGCCTGAGTAATTCTTTTCAATTCGTCTACAAGTTCGAGTGTCGTCATTTTTTTCTAAGATACTATTCAAAAGTAACACGTTTTGGAGGATTAACAATGAAAAAAGGCAATATTATTTAGCTCAATCTTTGGAGGTCATTTTATCAAGAATTGTTACTTTCGCTGAGTAATGAATTTCAAAAGAAAAAAACATGAAACCATTAATTTTTGTAACGAATGATGATGGTATTTCAGCAAAGGGAATTAAATCTCTAGTTGAAGTGGCTTTGGAATTTGGGGAGGTACTTGTTATTGCCCCTGATAAACCGCAATCAGGAATGGGGCATGCCATTACAATGAATCACCCGATCAGATTGGAGAAGTCAATTCTATTCGCTGATTGTGAAGCATATACTTGTTCTGGGACACCAGTAGATTGTGTTAAAATTGGAATTTATGAGGTAATGCATCGAAAACCTGATTTGATTTTGTCGGGAATAAACCACGGTGAAAATGCATCGTCAAATGTTTTGTATTCAGGAACAATGTCTGCAGCGGTTGAGGGCGCAATGGAAAATATTCCATCAATTGGTTTTTCGCTAAGTGATCATAGTTCTGATGCAGATTTTTCTGAATGCCATGAGATTGCTCGACAAATTATTAGTGATTCATTAAAAACAGTTTTTCCATCTCATGTTTGTTTGAATGTTAATATTCCTAAGAAAAGTGATGTTAAAATCAAAGGAATTAAAATTTGTAGACAAGCACATGCATTTTGGGCCGATCGCTTCGATAAACGAATGGACCAATTTGGGAAACCTTATTATTGGCTTACAGGTGAGTTTTTGAATCAAGATATGGAGGAAGATACTGATCTTTTTGCACTTGAAAATGGATATGCGAGTGTTGTTCCGACTCAATTTGATATGACAGCATATAAAGTTATTGAACAGTTTAAAAAATGGGAATTATGAAATTTAATAAATGGACACAACAACATACAAAAGGCTTAATTGTTGGATTGCTTTCTCCAATTATTTTTGTGCCTTTAACGATTTTGATTTTTTCTTTGGTGCAAAATTACGATTTTGATCAATTATGGCGCCGGTTTATCTTGAACAGGAATTTTAGGGGGATGGTCATTTCAGTTTCTGTAATTTCAAATTTAATATGGTTTTATTTGTCTTTAAATCGAGAGAAATATGCGTTTGCACGTGCAGTCATCATTGCAACTTTTTGTTTTTTGCCTTATATAATTTATGTAAAGTTCATCGCTTAAATGGCCGCAACAAAAAAAATGAAGCTTTATGTTATTGCCGGTGAAGCATCGGGTGATTTGCATGCCAGTAATTTAATGCGCGCATTGAAAATTGAAAATGAAAATATTGATTTCCGTTGTTGGGGTGGTGATAAAATGGAAGCTCAAGGAGGAAAAATCGTAAAACATTTCAAGGATCTTGCTTTCATGGGATTTATTGAGGTAATATCAAATCTAAAAACGATTCTTAAAAACATTCGTTTTTGTAAGGAGGATATTGCATTCTATCAGCCTGATGCGCTTGTATTAGTTGATTATCCAGGTTTTAATTTGAGAATAGCCGAATGGGCGCATTCAAAAGGTATAAAAGTGATTTATTATATATCGCCCCAAGTTTGGGCATGGAAAAAATCAAGAGTGCATAAAATCAAAAAGTTTGTTGATCAAATGTTTGTGATTCTTCCATTTGAAAAAGATTTTTATGCTGAATTTGGTTATGAAGTTGAATATTTAGGCCATCCCTTGTTAGATGCAATTGGAGATTATCATCAAGTTGCAAGAACAAAAGAACAGTTCATTAGTAATAATCAATTGGAAAATCGGCCAATAATAGCTATTTTACCAGGAAGTAGAAAACAAGAAGTTTCTATAAAACTTCCTATTATGTTGGAAGCATTAAAATCATTCGATGATTATCAACTAATCATTGCAGGTGCACCAAGTTTAGATAAATCATTTTACGATTCACTCGTAACTGAAAAGATTAAAATAATATTTGGTGAAACATATGATTTATTGTCCAATTCTGAAGCCGCAGTGGTGACTTCAGGAACGGCTACCTTGGAGACCGCTCTTCTTGGTATTCCAGAAGTTGTTTGTTACAAAGGTTCGGCAATTTCATACCAGATTGCAAAACGTCTTATAAAAATTAACTATATTTCATTGGTGAATTTAATTATGAATAGGGAAGTTGTTAAAGAATTAATCCAATCGGAATGTACCTCTGAAAATATTAAGAACGAAATAAAAACCATATTGATAGGCGGTTCAAAGAGAGAAAAAATGCTTCAAGATTTTAATGAAATGGAAAAAATACTAGGAAAAGGAGGCGCAAGTAAAAAAGTAGCACAATCCTTGTTGAAAACTATTCTAGATTAGCAGAAAATCGATTTTCTGTTGAATTATTTTTGTCCTGTGAAAATTATTGCCACTTTCTTGTTTTTAATGTTTGCTGGTGCTACAAGTGCTCAACAAATGAGAATTGGTGTTTTAAGAAATTATGCTGTTAAACGGTTAACATTTTCCTATAATAGTGGAAGTTATTCTATTTTTGGTGATACTTCTGATTTCGGTTCCATACTCCCAAATGAATTTGTTGAAGTTTCAAATGAAAACGGAAAAGTTAAACTTAAAAAAGGTACAATTGAACTAGGTGATTTTCAAAAGATTTATTTGATTCAAAATAGTCCTAACACATCTCTTGTTTTAACAGCAAAAGTACCCGTAGTAAAGCAACGTAAATATGAAGACGACTTCGAAATTTCATCGAATGGAAAAGAATTAACTTTAGTCAATCTGGTTGACATAGATAACTATTTAGCAGGAGTTGTTGAATCTGAAGGTGGAGGAGGAAGACATATTGAATATTATAAAGTACAAGCATTGATGAGTCGCACCTATGCTATGAAATATCGCGGTAAACATAAAAAAGATGGATTCGATTTATGTGATGATGTTCATTGTCAGGCATATCACAGTATGATGCGCTTGACTCCAATAATTGATTCTGCTGTAATTCAAACACATGATTTAGTCATGTTAGATTCAAAAAACCAATTAATTGACTCATATTTTCATGCAAATTGTGGTGGACAAACGTGTGAGCCTCAAGATGTTTGGAACGAGAAAATAGATTATTTAAATACTTTTATTGACACTTTTTGCATCTATACCAAGCAAGCAACTTGGGAGAAAAGAATTGACAAAGTAGCTTGGCACAATTTTCTTGTAGATAAATATGATTATCCTATTAATGACAGTCTGTATTTATCTATGATGTTTACTTTTAATCAAGTTCAAAGAAAAGCATTTTATATTCATCCAATTTTTGGAATTCCTTTACGGGATATCCGCGAGGAGTTTGATTTAAAGTCAACCTTTTTTAGTTGTCATTTGGAAGGTGAAGAAGTTGTTGTGCAAGGAAGAGGTTTTGGACACGGTGTCGGATTGTGTCAAGAAGGAGCAATGAAAATGGCAAAATCAGGTTATAATTTTATGCAAATTGCTTTGTTCTATTTCCCCAATATTTCAATTACTAATTATTCTGAATTCAAGTTTTACACTCAGAAATATTCGTCTTTTTAATTACTCATATGAGATAACAAAAATTTCTTCATTATCGCGTTTAAAGAGTTTTTCTTCTCGTGCAAAATTTTCTAGTTCTGACGTATATTTTAATTTTTTGAGGGTTAGTTTAGTTCTCGCTAACTTTTCGCTAACCTCTAATTTCGCTTCTTCTAAATGTGAAAGTTTATTATTTTGACTGACAATTGTAAAGATGTCAATGTCGTCAAGAAAAAGCATGTAAATTAAAAACAAGCATGTTGTAAAAATGAATTTGTTCTTAAAGTAGTTGAAATATTTTTTCATAGTCTAAAATTAGTTTGTTCTTTCCACTAATTTGGGTCAAAAAGAAATAGTTTTAAAACCAAAACTGTTAAAAAGAAAAAGCCCCGTCTTAGACTGCCCCCAAAAAGTTAGACACTATTTGGGGGTATTTTTATGGAAAGAAAAGTCAAGTATGATTATGCATTTAAACATGAATGTGTAAAATTAGTTTTAGAAGAACATTATTCAAGTGAATATGTTGCTAAGTTAGAAGGTCTGAATAAATCTAATATTCAAAAATGGGTTGGGTTTTATAAAATTCATGGCAAAAGGGGTTTAATTCCT
>CANNKP010000136.1 GCA_947505255.1 Flavobacteriales bacterium | reverse complement strand
ATTCCTTTTTTAATCTCGCCTGTATAGCCAGTTCCACCAATGATAATCATTTTCTTAGTGAAATTCAAAATTGCAAAATTAGCTTGACGCGTTCCGTCAACAGCTGGATCTGCTTTAAAACTTGGAACACATACAATATGCCATTCCGGAGTAAAATTCTTTAATTCTTGTTCAGTTGGACGAAGAAACATGTTGTAAGCAAACATATTTCCCCATGACACTTCATTTACAACACGAATATTCATTTTGAATTCTGGATCTGCACAAGCATATGCATCACGAACAAATACATCCTTTTTATGTAAATATGCTTTCATTTTATTGTAAAGCGCATCAAATTCTTCAGTTGAAAATTTAATATTAATATCACCCCACCAAACAGAATTTTCAGTTTTTGCGTCGCAAACAACAAATCTATCTTTTGGAGATCGACCAGTAAATTCACCAGTTTCAATAGCAAGAGCACCCGTATCTGTAATAATTCCTTGACCAGTAGAAATAGTATCTTCTACTAATTCAGATGGAGATAAATTCCAAAATTGCTTTCCTAAATTATTTAAGCCGATTGACTCATTTAGATCGGTGTTCTTACCGTATTTTCCAAATATACTCATACTTTTATTTTTTAGCGGATACTCATTCGGCGCAAAATTAAGGGAACAAATTGGACTTGAAATCATTTTTTTGCTAAAATTTCCCACAATTGATGGGCTTTTGTTAACAAATAGTGAACAACCAAGGTTGTTTTAGAGTAATTGTTTTAAAGCTTCAAATGCATTCTTGATATTATCACGAACATCTAAAATTGAGGCTTCCATCATGTAACAAGGCGCAGTAATTATGTTATTTTCAGTGTCAATCAGTATTTCTCGAATTGTTTTCATTTCAGAACTAATTCCAATTGATTCCATTCCTTGGGAAAAAGAATTTATGTCATACGGAGATTTTTCTTGATCGGATCCAATGGTCATTTTCGGGTGAATAGAAGAGTTTTGGAGTGCCTTTGCCACAACGATTGGACTAACACATAAAGCCACAATAGGCTTACCAACATTCACCATATTCACAATAAGCAATTTTACCTTAGCGTTTATTTCGCCTTCAGGTCCAGAAAATGCCCACTGGGTAAAATTCTTAGCACTTCCAAAACCACCTGGAATAACCAATGCATCAATGTCTGCAGGTGAAATAGTTGAGATTTCATGAATTTTTCCTCTTGAAATTCTCGCTGCTTCAATCATCATGTTACGAGATTCAGACATTTCATCGCCTGTTATGTGATTTACAACATGGTATTGATTTTCATCAACTGAAATACAGATCGCTTCAGCTCCAATTTCCTCAATAGCTAATAACGTTAAAACAGCTTCTTGGATTTCTACGCCATCATAAACGCCACAACCTGATAACAAAACACCTATTTTCATAGTAAAAACAGAAAATTATTTGATTAATTATTCGACTATATAAGTAATTTGATCCTTCCAGCCATCTAAAATGAAAATTGTTTTACCTCCAATTTGCTGATTCAAAGCTATTGGTTTCAAGTCAATCTCCAAAGTAAGGGATATTAAATTTTCGCAATAATCTCTATTTGAATTGTGCGATAATTGAATCTGACGGATTGGTTGTATTGCTTGATTACTGATTGGTAAACCGACGGCTTTGAATTCATGCAACATACATCCACCTGAAAAGCTAACGTCAACCAACATTTTATTCCCTTTAATTTGGATAGCTGAAATCGTGTAAGAATCGTTTAAAGGAATTTTATCCCCCAAAATAGGGCTTATTTGAATGTTTGATTTAGATTTTTCTTGTTCTTTTGCAAGTTGCAAATCTGTTAAAATTTTATCTGTTTTACAGGAAAAAACTAATACTGATAATAAAATAAGTTGAATAATTTTCATTAAATAGTTATTGATAAGTATATTCAATTCGATTTTTTAAATCGTTAACTAACAGAAAGATTGTACTTCCATGTTCTTGTTTATACGCTAATTTCGAGATGTCTACAACGAGCGTTTCTTCTACGATTTTTTTACATTGATCTCCTTTTGCTGAATGAATTAATTGTACTGAGCGAATTGGAGGCAGTGATTTTGAAATCATTTCTGAACCTACAACAGAAAATGTATGTTCTTCGCATCCACCTGTATAGCTTATGTCGATAAACAAATAATTTCCTTCAACTCGAGTATTTAAGAGAGTAATTGGGTCTGAAGGAACATTTATTTCACCAAGTGTAGCAGTGATTTTCAATCGTGAAATTCCAGGTGTTTGATTTGCGCTTTCTTTTGCTGTTTTACAACCTAATGTAAATAATGCAATACTTAAAAGAAATAGATATTTCATGGATAATGTTTTCAATATGTAATCAAAGATAATACCATTCAACAAATTTCGATGTAAATTATTCAGTGAAAACAGGATGAAAATTTGAAACTGCTCATTCTTTCCGTAAATTTGCAGCATGAAAACAAAAACGCTCAAAAAAAATAAGGTTAATGTAATTACTTTAGGTTGTTCTAAAAATATATACGATTCAGAAGTGATGATGGCACAATTGAAAGCAAATCAATTTGATGTTGAACATGAATCAAAGCACGATGATGCGGAAATTGTTATTATAAATACTTGCGGTTTTATTGATAATGCCAAGCAAGAATCAATTGATACCATTCTTCGTTATGCAGAAGCGAAAAACGAAGGTATGGTTGATAAATTATACGTTACGGGTTGTCTTTCTGAACGTTATAAAGATGATTTAGAAAATGAAATACCTGAAGTAGACGCTTATTTTGGAACACGTGATTTGCCGCGTTTATTAAAAACCTTGAAAGCTGATTATAAGCATGAGTTAGTTGGAGAACGTTTATTGACTACACCAAATCACTATGCTTATTTTAAAATTGCAGAAGGCTGTGATCGACCGTGTTCGTTCTGTGCTATTCCAATCATGCGTGGTAAAAATGTTTCAACTCCAATTGAAGATTTGATAATACAAGCCAAAGGATTGGCGGCCAAAGGTGTTAAAGAGTTGATGCTTATTGCACAAGATTTGACGTATTACGGTTTAGATTTATATAAAAAACGTGCATTAGCTGATTTAATAAATCGTTTGGCTGATGTTGAAGGAATTGAATGGATTCGTTTGCATTATGCTTTTCCGGCGGGATTCCCAATGGATGTTTTAGATGTAATGCAAGAAAGAAGTAATGTTTGCAATTACTTGGATATTCCATTACAACACGGTTCAACAAAAATTCTTAAATCAATGCGCCGCGGAATAACACGTGAAAAAACCGAAGAATTGATTACTCAAATTAGAGAAAAAGTGCCAGGAATTGCTATTAGAACAACGTTGATAGCTGGTTATCCTGGAGAAACAGAAGAAGATTTCCAAGAAATGTATGATTTTGTTGAAAGAAGCCGTTTTGATCGTCTAGGAATTTTTACTTATTCGCACGAAGATGATACGCATGCTTTTACTTTAGAAGATGATGTTCCAGCAAAAGTTAAGAAAGAACGTGCTGATATGATCATGGAATTACAGTCTGATATTAGCCATGAATTAAATCAATTGAAGATAGGCAAAACGTATAAAGTATTATTTGATAGAGTAGAAGGAGACTATTTTATTGGTAGAACTGAATTTGATTCACCAGAAGTTGATAATGAAGTTTTGGTTTTAAAATCAGATGGGTTTATTCGTTTAGGTGATTTTGCAAATGTCGTTATCACTTCAGCTGATCATTATGATTTGTATGGGAAATTGGTTTAAAAAATTCATAATTCATAATTCATAATTCATAATTCATAATTCATAATTTTCAACGAGTAGGCAACCCTTTCAATTTCACTTTTGTATTTAGAATGAATTTAAAAACTAAATAGATGAAAAAAGGAACTTGAATTGGGTACGGATTAGTTTTTTCTATCGCACTCAGCATTCAGTCATGTCAAGATGATCCGATTAATCCGAACTCTTAAGGAGACAATGAAATTAACACAACCTGGGTAAATCACTTAACAGATTTTGGAGGAGGAAATGGACTCCTGCGGATTCAATTGATATTTGGTGTGGAAATTGAAATTCAATGAATACTATGGAATACAATCAAGCGTTAAGTAAAAGAAAATCAAGATAAAAGGGTGATAGCGAAGGAGGTTCTTATTGAATTTGTAAAAGGTGGTAAAAGTGCATTTGACAAAATCTATGCAGCTTATGCACCTGGAATGTTCGGTATTTCCCTCCGCTATACGCGCTGTCAGGATGACGCTAAAGATGTACTTCAAGAATCCTTCATTAAAATATATAATTCTAGAGAAAGATTCGATGTTAATTTACCGATCGGTGCGTGGATAAAGGCCATTACAATACGAACGGCGTTGAGTTATATCAAAGAAAATTATAAAATGACTTTGATAGATGATGAAATGAAGTTCGACCGAATGGTTTTTGAAGAAGAAGCAGAGGTTGATACAAGTGAGTTAAAAGAAAGGTTACTGCTGCTACTTCAAAAATTACCAGATGGTTATCGAACAGTTTTCAATTTATACACGTTAGACAATTTAACGCATAAGGAGATTGCGGAACATTTGAATATTTCTGAAGGAACCTCTAAATCACAATATTTTAAAGCTAAAAAAATGATTCAAGTAATGATAGATTCAGAAAAAGTTGAAAAATGAAAAAAGAAGATGAAATAGAAGAATTATTCTCATCGACGTTTGCCAATTTCGAGAGTATGCCACCTGTGGATGTGAAAGCGGCGATAGATGATCAATTATTCAATCAAAAAACGACTGTTACAGGTCGTAGAAAAGGATTTATATGGATTTATTTGTCTATCATACTAATTGGGATTGTAAGTTTCTTTGCATTGAAAAATGGAAGGAATAACAGTCCTATTTTAGCGAAAAATGAAACCTCGATTCAAGAAAGTTCTCCTGCTTCTCCAACATCAGAAACGATCAAAAATGAGAGTCACAAAGAGCTTTCTCAATCAGAAATGCAACATTCACAAAAGAAAATAATCACTCAATTTGAAGAGCAGAAATTGAATCAAGAAATTGAATTGAAAGCAAATAATACTTCTAAAAAGAATTCAAAACTCGAAAATGATTCTAAGTTAGAGGGAAATAATATCATTTCAAAAAAGGAAAAAACGGGACGCGTAAAAACGAATCAAACAAATAAAAAAATAACTCATTTAGTAAACAATAATACTGTCGCGTCTATACCAAAGGAAGTAAAAACAGAAAGTTCTAATTCAATAAGTCAAATTGAGAAAAAAGATAATTCTATTGATAAAATTGAGATTCCTACAAATTCTATTTTCTCTAATGAAGTTGTTGAAGCTAAAAATGAAAGTATAGAAAAGTCAAATAGTCCTGAAGAGAACACTTTAAACGAAAATGAAAATTCGGTCTCGGAAAATATTGAAATTCAAGATACAACTACTAAAATTCAATGGTCAGAAGAAACAGGAATTCCAGGTTCTTTAATTGGATTTGATGCTTCTATGATAAGAGGTTTATCACCGTGGTCTATTTCAATCTACTCAGGAGGAACATTTGGCTCAAGCGTTTTGAAAAATTCAACTCCCGAAAATTATAAAATGAAAGAACAACTGGGTTTTAGCACAAGTCTTGAAGCGAACTATAGATTGAATACACGATTAGGTGTTTCTGCCGGAATTGACATTTATTCACGAAAAGAAATATTCTACAAATTTATTCCAGCAGGTGATAGCATTTTATCAGGTTATACAATCCAATATATTTATTTGAATCCAGTGTTGCAAGATTCTATCATCGGTACGTTGCTTATTCCTATTTATAGCGTTGGGTCAGCGGCTGCAACTCAAGAGCAAATTATTCAACATGTTTCTTCTGCAATTCCAATTTCCCTGAGTATTAACTTATTGGATAAAGGACACTGGAAAATGTATTTAAATACTGGTTTAAGAATATCTTACGTTCAAAATAAACTAGTTTCAAATCCAATTGGAATGATAGAACCAGATTTTAAAAGTGTTGGGTTACGGGTAAACATGCGACCAGAAATCACTTATTCTCTTATGAAATTTGGAATAGGTTGTTATCTAAATTTGGGTTATGATGCGATTCCTGCTATTCAATGGACCGTTGTAAAAAGAAATCGAATTGATTATGGTTTTGGTTTAGTCTTAAAATATCATTTATGACCAGCCATATTTCGCGGATGAAATGTAATTATTGCATCTCTCAAAAACCGCTGATCTAGGTGCGTATAAATTTCAGTTGTCGTAATTGATTCATGTCCTAGCATTTCTTGTATGGCTCTTAAATTGGCGCCACCTTCAATAAGATGTGTTGCAAATGAATGTCTGAATGTATGAGGAGATATTGATTTTTTCAAACCAATCGCTTCAGCTAAATCTTTGATAATTGTAAAAATCATTACCCGTGTTAATTGCGCTCCTCGTCGGTTGAGAAAAACGATGTTTTCATTTCCAGGTTTGATGTTTTGGTGTCTACGAATATGATCGTTATAAATTCCTATTTCCTTTTCAACAGTCTTGCTTACCGGAACTAACCTTTCCTTATTTCCTTTTCCGATTACTCGGATAAAACCTTCTTCAAAGTAGATTTCAGAGAACCGCAAATTCACTAATTCGCTAACCCTTAATCCACAACTGTATAGCGTTTCGATGATTGCTTTGTTTCTATGGCCTTCATTTTTAGACATGTCAACTGCAGCAATTAATTGGTCTATTTCTTCAATGGTCAATACTTCAGGCAATTTGCGACCGATTCGCGGCATTTCAAGTAGCTCACTCGGATCATCATTTAGAATATCTTCAACTAACAAGAAACCAAAAAACTGTTTGATTCCACTTATAATTCTAGCTTGCGATCGCGCACTTAATCCTAAGTCATACAATTCAGTAATAAATACTTTCAAATGTTCGTATGTCAGTTCTGTTGGACTAAGTTTTTGACTCAATGCAAAGTCATGTAATTTGGCCACATCATTTTGATACGCAAAAATAGAATTGGCAGCTAATCCTTTCTCTATTTTTAAAAACGAAACAAAATCCTTAATATAGCGTTCCCAAGTTGACATGAATATGAAAATTTTAATCGTTAATGGTCCCAATTTAAATTT
>CANNKP010000135.1 GCA_947505255.1 Flavobacteriales bacterium | reverse complement strand
ATCACCACTTTCGCTGTATCCAAAAATTAATTTTTGAGCAGTAATTGAACCAGAAGAAAAAACCCCCATTTTTAATCCTTGTTTCTGCCATCTTTTTAAAGCATCAGCAACATCGGCATATACATGACCTTTTATTTCGCCATTTTTGTAGCCATTTTCCCAAATGACGCCTTGAACAGTTTTTAAAGGAGTTATTTTTCTATCTTCTTTACTCCATTTTAATAGCTTTTCAATTATCTCATCAACTGATCGGATTTTTTCACCTTCCAAAGAATAAGCTAATTCAACAGTTTTTTTAAATGTTTCTTGAATTTCAGGTAAATGAATTAAACTTTTTAATTCATTAATATGTTCCCTAAAATAGGGGAATAGCGTGTCATAAACGAAACTAACAGATGTGGTTGTACCCTCAATATCAGTTAGAATATACTTTATGTTTTTGATTTGCATGTTGTAAAGATAAAAATCATAAAGAAACTGTTCCGCTTAAGATGGTATAAATATTGCTAATTTCGTGTAACATTTAAATTACTTCCCATGAAAAACAAAATGAAAAGTAAGCAAATTGCTCTCACCTTGTTTTTAGTTCCAACACTCATCTTCAGTCAAGTCACACATCCATCTGAAACTGCTGGTAATTCAGAAAAACAAATTGGATATGGATCTGTAGCTGGTGAAATGGTTGATTTTGAAAT
Source organism: Flavobacteriales bacterium (assembly GCA_947505255.1). Classification (GTDB taxonomy): domain Bacteria; phylum Bacteroidota; class Bacteroidia; order Flavobacteriales_D; family Crocinitomicaceae; genus M0103. The sequence goes on along the minus strand of CANNKP010000135.1, from coordinate 6,468 downwards.
GTATGAAGAGGCTTGTAAGGCTTTTCAAACACAAGATAGCGTTCAATTTGCTCAGCAACAAAGAGAATACACACAAAAAGATCAAGATGCCTCAGCAGATAAAGCTTGGAATTATGTTGTTGAAACAATTCTTTTTGAAAAAGAATACGAGGCATTAGGTATTGAAGTAAGTCAAAAGGAATTTTATGCATATTTGTTTGGGACAGATGGCTTTCCTGTTTTGCCTGAAATAGCGCAAGGATTTTCAGATCCTGCAACTGGTTTGTTTAATGCTAAATTGCTTGAAGAAAGAATTGAGGAAATGGAATCTTCAAACGATGAAAATACTCAAAAACTTTGGGAAGACTCCAAAAAATATTATACTGATCGGATAAAACAAGAAAAGTATTTTTCTACAGTGAAACAAGGGCTGTATGCAACAAAACTAGAAGAAGCAGAAGCTTATTCTTCACAAAATGAAATCAAAGTAATATCGTATGTTTTAAGAAGGTATTCTGAAATTAATGATGACGAGATTGAAATTACAGATTCAGAATTGTTGAAATACTATGAAGAGCACAAAAATGATAAAAAGTATGAAAACGAATACGCAAGAAGAGAGGTTCGTTTTTTTGATATCGAAATAAATCCATCCAAAGATGATTCTTTGAAATTTGAAAATGAAATAATAAATTTGAAAAACAGTTTTGGAACTGCCGCGAATGATTCACTATTCGTTATTCAAAACAGTGATGTGAAGTTTTATTCTTCTGCAAAGATAGCAACCGCTGTTCCAGAGGGACATGAAAAAGAACAATATTTGCAATCCTATCCGCAATATATGGATACAGTTTTCAAAGCTTGTTCAATTGGTGAAATTGTAGGACCTTATGAAAGCAAAGGAAATGTTGTGATTTCTAAAGTAATTGGGTTTACACCAACACGAATTAAATCAAGACACATTTTGTTGGCTACAAATCAATCAAATAACAATAAGGTGATTGATCAAAAACAAAAAATCGCTGATAGTTTGATCAAATTTATTACAAAAGAAAATTTTGAAGAATTTGTAACAAAGTATAGTGATGACAAAGGCTCTATGCCAACCGGTGGATTGTTAGACAATTTCATAGAAGCAGAAATGGTTCAGGAATTTGCTACCTTCTGTGCTACCAAACCAATTGGATATATTGGCACTGTGAAAACCGATTTTGGAATTCATATAGTTGAGGTATTAGAAAGAGACGCAACAATGTTTCCGGTTTTAGCATCAATTCACAAATCATTGAGAGCAAGTCAGTCGGCTACTGATGTAGTAGAAATTGAAGCCAATAATTTACGAAATGAATTGGAGTCTGAAATCTCAAAAAAAACAGATTTAAAAGCTAAAAATGAATTGTTCGATACAATAGCAGAAAGAGCTGGATATTTTGTACGCCCTCTAAGTATTTTAGAAAATGCCCCAAAGATTTATGGTTTCACAACAGAAAAGGCAGAAGATGAAATATTAAAACTTGCTTATTTAGGTGATGTTAAAATAGGAGATATTTCAACCCCAATTAAAGATAATGACCGTTATGTTATTGCGATGGTATCTTCGATTCAAGTAAAAGGAGTTCCGACTTTCTTAGATGTTGAAAATAGTATGAAACGGGATTTAATTGAGGAGAAAAAGGCAGCGCTTTTAACAACACAAATGTTAGAAGATAAATCATTAAAAGCATTAGCGAAAAGGACTAAAAAAGAGGTGATAAAAGCGGAGATATCTTTTGAAAATCCTATTATTACTGGAGCGGGTTACGAGCCTGAAATTGTTGGAATAGTGTTCTCTAGTTTAAAAAAGGGTCATTTCACGAAACCGTTAAAAGGTAAAATAGGCATTTATGTTGTGCAAATAGAAAAGTCTATTAAAATTGATTCTTCAGCCAATAACAAAGATGAAATGGTGGCGGAATATGATATTGACAGTCAATTATTAGCAGCAATGAAGAAAAAAGCAGAAATAATTGACAACAGAAGATTCTTAAAAGCAGGAATTAGAAGATAAAATATTCATGCGTTATAAAAAAGTACCAAGCGTTCCGTATTCAAGATACCAATAGAACACCAGAAGAAAGAGCTATTCACGAAAAGAAAGTGAAGAAGTGTTTAAAAGCAGCAACAAATAAGGCGATTAAACATTTTTATTTTTAGCGTATTTTAATTACATACTTTTTGATCTAGTGAAATCAATCATTACATATTGTTTGTTGCTGAGCTATTTTGTGTTGCTGAATCCTGGCGATGTTTCGCATGAGTGTGAACATCATGCTTTAGAGCATCATGATATGGGTGATCACCATTCATCAACTGATCGGATTTTTTCACCTTCTAACGAATAAGCTAATTCAACAGTTTTTTTAAATGTTTCTTGAATTTCAAGTAAATGAATTAAACTTTTTAATTCATTAATATGTTCCCTAAAATAGGGGAATAGCGTGTCATAAACGAAACTAACAGATGTTGTTGTACCTTCAATATCAGTTAGAATATACTTTATGTTTTTGATTTGCATGTTGTAAAGATAAAAATCATAAAGAAACTGTTCTGCTTAAGATGGTATAAATATTGCAAGTGACGAGAATAAACAAAGTAACTTTTATTCAACGAAACTGTCTCATCAATAAAATACACATGAAAACACTTCTATTTTGCACACTTTTTTTAATGAGTTTTATTACTTTTTCTCAAAAAGGTCAAATAGGAATATTTATTCCAATAGACAATCCTATAAAAAGTGTTATGCCAAATATGGGTACCAATATTGGATTTGGTTTGCAAGGTTCTTATAGTCCAATTTATGGTTCACCTTTTTACATTGAATTGAAAGGTAGCTGGGGAACTTATTCTCAAAAGTCTCTTGAACAGACGTATTATTTTTCTGATTCCAGTCAAACAACCACAAATGTATTTTATAAAAGTTCAATGAGAAAGTATTTACTAGGAACAAAATTTATGGTAGGAAATGATTTTCGAATGGTTAGAGGATTTATTACACCACAAATTGGATTGGCTAAATATCGAACGAATATTGTAATTACAGATCCATCAGATGTTGATGATTGTAAACCTTTAGATAGAAAAACAACCCAAAAAGATATCGGTTTTGTTTATGGTGGAGAATTGGGAATTGAAATTTCACTTGAAAAATTAATTCACAATATTGAGGGCGAAAACAAACATAAATTGGTGATTTCTGGAAGTTATTTAGCAGGATTTAATCATTTTGAATATGTCAATGTTAAGCATATGAAAGATGAGATACATGGAACAAACGTGACTCACGCAGATGCTGATATAAATACCACGTTCATTAATTTATCGACCAAAGAAATTCATGAACATAAAATCGGTGAGTTGTATCACACTTCATTAATGTACTGGGGAATAAATATTGGGTACGTTTATAATTTCTAAATTACCTCAGACGGGCATTTTAAAATTCGTAAAATTCTTTTCTAGTTTTGAATCTGTATAATTCGGAATCCATCCCGTCATATCAATAAAAATTCGAATTGCTTTTACAAAGGGATCAATTTCTCCTGCATCGAACCAATGTTTTGTGCCAGCTGGAACAGAAATTAAATCCCCTTTTTCACAAAGTAGATTGAAAACTGGCTCTGTTTCAAGATTGAACCAAAAAATCCCTTTGCCGTCAACAAAAAATCGAATTTCATCTTCTGAATGTGTATGCTCTGCTAAAAATTTTGAACGAATAGCGTCGTAATTTTCAGTCAACTTATTAATTGAAATTACATCAGCAGTTACATAACCACCTTTATTCATAAAAGGATTTAAATCTTTTGAATAAGCCTCAAGAATCTCTGTTTGAGAAGCATTATCATCAAATTGTATCGAACATTCCCATTGGTCAAAGAAGATTCCTCGATTGGTAAAAAATTCACGAATCTCATTTGGATTTCGAATTTCAATGTTTTGTTCAGGAATAGAAAGAATCGCCATATTTTTATTAGTTACAAGTTACTAGTTATACGTAAATTTTAAACTTAGTGCTCTTTACGCCTTTGTGGTTAAAAATTAGTTACACCTATGTGCTCTATGTTTCTATGTGTTTCCATTTGAATTACTCTTTACGCCTTTGTGGTTAAAATTAGTTACACCTATGTACTCTATTTTTCACTTCGGCAAGCTCAGTGCATCGCTATGTGTTTCCATTTGAATTACGAATTACGAATTACGAATTACGAATTACGAATTACGAATTACGAATTTTGTTGAAGTATCCATTCACATTGACACAAATATTCCAAAGATTCAAGGTGTCTTTTTGCTTCAAATAAATTTCTTCCCCAAGCATACGTGCCATGTTTACGCATAATGAAGGAATGATTTTGAATTTTCGATTTGCTGTTAATCAGTGTTTTTGAAAATGTTTTAATATCTTGTGAATTGTCAAAAATTGGTATTTCAAGCGTGCTTTCATGTGAAGCTTGTCCTTCAAATCCTTTTTGAATTTCATATCCTTGAACTATTAATTTGTCTGTTAATTGAGAGGACAATACTACTGGATAAGCAGAATGACTGTGAAGTATCACCATCGTTTCAGGAAATAGTTCATAAATAGCACAATGAATTAATGTTTCGGCTGATGGTTTTAAACCTTCAAACTCTCCGCAGGAAATTCCTTCTTTTGTTATGGTAATAAAATCATTTGAATGAAATTGAGATTTGTCAATTCCTGATTTTGAAACCCAAATTAATCCTAAATCATCTTTAAAAGAATAATTAGTTGAGGTAGCTGGCGACCATCCTTTCAAATTGTAATGACGAATTGTTTCTGCTAATTCTGTTTTAAGTTGAGATGACATTATTAGTAACGTTTATGGGTGTAAATTATTTTTTTGGCAGCCAAATTGCGAATGTCGTTCCTTTTCCAATTTGACTTTTTACGTCAATTGTTCCTTTGTGCTCCTGAATGATCAGCTTAACATAATATAAACCAAGTCCAAATCCTTTAACATTATGAAGGTTTCCGGTTGGAATACGATAAAACTTATCAAAAATCATGTTTAATTCTTCTCGTTTCATTCCAATTCCGTTATCAATAAACTCAATCAAAATTCCTTTTTTCTCCGTTTTTGTTGTGATTTTAATTTCAGGTTTTCCTTCACAATATTTAACAGCATTGTCTAATAAATTGTAGATTACATTTGTAATATGAACTGGATCGGCATTTATTTCGCCAGATTCGGCATTCAAATTCAATTCAACGTTAACTCCTTGTTCAGATTGATTGAAATTAACGTTTTCTTGTGCTTCAACTAATAATTCATGAATATCCATGACTTCTTTTGTTAAAACTAAATGCTCCTTATCTAATTTGGCAACATTTAAAACACGTTCAACTTGCATCTCAAGCCGTTTATTTTCCTTGTGAATGATTCCAGCATATCGCTTTAATTTTTCCTCGTCATTTGAAAAATCATTTCTTAACAACATCTCACTTGAAAGTGCTATTGTAGCAATTGGCGTTTTCAATTCATGTGTCATGTTATTAATGAAATCTGTCTTTATTTCTGACAATCTTTTTTGGCGAAGAATTACTGTTAACGTATAACCAAAAAACACAAGAACTAATAAAACAATAATCGAAACATAAATCCAAGGAGAGATTAATGGCTCTGCATTATTAATCGATTCTGAAATCACATTTGGAAAATAAACTGTGAAATAATGACCATCCTTTTTCCAACTTAATTTAGCTGAGGTTATTCCAGTTATTGTGTCTGAAACAGGAGCGTAAAGAGAGTCTTTAGTGAATTTTATGAGGTTTCCAAAAACAATTGAATCTGTGAAACAATCGTAAATACCATATTGAAAATCTTGGTGAATATTTTGGTCGTAAAATTCTTTCTTTAGAAGTGTTTCTAAATAATAAGGATGTAATTCTTCATTGATATCAACAGTGAAATAATTCGTTCGAACTTGTTTTACGGCTCCGTAAAGGTCAGAACTATCTGCTGTTTGCGTTGAGATTTCTTCCAATAAATTTCTTAATGCAATATGTGCTTGTTCAGAAAACTGCTTGAGATTCAAACTGTCTTCTTTTTCCTGAATTGCAATATTGGTTTGTTGAATTGAAATTGTTTTTCGCATCCAAACCATTTGAACCACAAGAATACTGGCCAAGGAAATAATTCCAAGAATTACAACAGCATTGATATTCTTACGATTCATCCTATTTTAATATGTTGACATTGTTGGATCAATCTCATTGGCCCAAGCAAGGATTCCTCCTGTAAGATTGTATAAGTTCTCAAAACCATAATTATCCTCTAAAAAATGGACAGCGTTTCCACTTCTTGCTCCAGAACGACATTGAATTATCACTTTGCCTTCTTTTTTGATTTTATCAATGTTGTTTGGAATTTCAGCTAATGGGATTAATAATCCGTTCAAGGTACAAATATCATTTTCATGAGGCTCTCT
>CANNKP010000134.1 GCA_947505255.1 Flavobacteriales bacterium | reverse complement strand
ATTAAAAGAAGAAATAAATGAATATATAAGCTATTATAATAACGACAGAATCAAGTCGAATTTAAACAAAATGAGCCCGATAAAATATCGAGCTCATTATTATCAATAATTAGTAATAAATTTGTCTAAACTTTTGGGTTCAGTCTATTTACGGCGCTTTTCTTGTTTAAATACTTTTTGAAACTACTCCTCTACCAAAACCATTTCATCTACTAAATGCTTTGCTCCTGAATATTTATCCATCACCCACATCACATAGCGAATATCAACTACAACATTTCGACAGCGGTTTGGGTCAAACATATAATCCGACATTGTACTTTCCCATGTTCTATCAAAATTAAGCCCCATAAGGTTCCCGTTCGCATCAATGACAGGAGAGCCTGAATTTCCACCAGTTGTGTGATTAGAACCGGTGAAACACACCCATAATTCTCCATTTTGTGCATAATCCCCGTAATCTTTGTTCTTGTGCATTTCAAGCATGCGCGGCAACAATTCAAAATCGGCATTACCGGTGTTGTTTTTCGCAATGATTCCATCCAACGTTGTGTGTTCCGTATACATCATACCATCCGTTGGAGCTGAACCTTCTAGCTTTCCGTAAGTGATTCTTAATGTGCTATTCGCATCCGACCAATGTTTTGCATCTGGGAACATTTCATACTTACCTGCCACATAATTTTTCAATAAGGCAGTCATTTGATCATCAAACACTTGATAATTCGGAACAACATTCTCTTTAAAATCGGTGAATAATTTACTGAACAACTTGAATCCTGGGTCTTTTTGTAATTTGGCAATTGATTTTTTATTCAATTTCTTTAAAAATGCAATGTACCGAGCTTCATTGGTTAAAACAGATTTTGAGAAAATCGCTTTACTCAAAATGTCAATATTTCCGCAAGAAGACGTAATTAATTCTGAATTCATTTGTTTCACATATTCAGCTGTCAATAAATCAAAAATTCCTTGATCAACACCAGCGTCGTAATTCTTGAAGAAAGCTTGTGCCCCTTTTATTGATTTTTCAATAACAGCAGCCAATTCGCCGTTTTCTTCATATTTCGTGTAATTTTTCATTAAATCATCCAAACCACGAGCAAGTTTATAGAATTCAGGTCCAACATATAAATATTCAATTCCCATAGAGTACTTGAATTCCCAATCACTTCCTTCACTTACAAGTTTGTTCATTAATGCAACCGACTGACCATACGATTTGTTCCATGTTTCATTTGTTGCAGCCATATCTGTATACTCTTTCTCCCGTCCAATTTTAATTGAAACGCCATCTAATTGTTTCAAACCGTCTACCTGCCCTATCCATTTTTTATAAGCATTGGCAATACTTGCTTGTTTAGCAGAATATTTAATTCGAATTTCATCTGATGAACGCATTGCAGCATCAATTACGCTCAATGATTTTTGACGCATTAATATTCGAGCAGGACGTTCTTTATCTACAATAAATTTCAGATAAGCTGAAGACACATGTTGTTCTGTTTCTCCTGGAAAACCATAAACCATAGTGAAATCACCTACTTTTCTATCTTTAAATGAAATTGGTAAAAAGTGAAGCGGTGTATATGGAACATTCTTATCAGAATATTCAGCAGGCTTATTATCTACTCCTGCATAAATTCTAAAGACAGAAAAATCTCCTGTATGACGCGGCCAAACCCAATTATCCGTATCACCACCAAACTTTCCTATTGAATTTGGAGGAGTTCCAACTAAACGAATATCTTTAAAAATTTCTTTTACAATGATGTAATAATCATTTCCATAATTGAACGGCTTAATTTCTGCTTCATAATGTGTTCCAGTGACAGCATCTTTAATTAACTGTTCGATGTTTTTACGCATTGTAGTTTCACGCATCATAGGATTATCTGAAGGATTTACACCAAATAATACAGATGCCGTTACATCGTCAATTCTAACCATTCTTGATGCCGTTAACCCAGGATTCGTTAATTCTTCAGAATGATTTTTTGCCCAAAATCCATTTTTTAAATAATCATGTTCCAAGGAAGAATGCGACTGTACTTGCGAATAGCCACAATGGTGATTCGTAAGTAATAATCCTGTTCCTGAAACGAGTTCAGCCGTACATCCACCACCAAAATGCATAATTGCATCCTTCAAACTAGAATGATTGACGTCGTAAATATCCTTTGCGCTCAACTTCATCCCTTTTGCTTTCATATCGGATTCAAAAGCAGAAATTAAGGACGGTATAAGCATTCCTTCCTCACTAAAACAATGAATGAAGGAGAAAAATAAAATAACAATCGATAAAAGATATTTTTTCATATTTAAAGAATTTGTACAGCTTCAAAAATAGCCATTTTAAAGTAATTTCATACTAGATTATCGTTTGAATAAATTTAAAGAAAAAGAAACTATTTGAAAAAAAACTGCAACTTTGCATTATGGAATTATTGAACTTTATTTTTCGATTGGGCGTGTTATTCGCTATTTACGGTTTTATCTGGGGAATATTTGAGTTGGGTTTAAAACTACTTAGCTCGGGAAGAAGAAAAACACTCGCTGAAGAGTATTTTATCAAGGCTGTTAAATATGTTTTCTTAGTTGATGTCACATTTCTATTTTGTTTAGACCTAGAACACGAAAACATTTCTACTTACAATTTAACGATGGCTGCTTTGGTTCTTTTAACCTATTTCATGGGGAAATTACAAAACAAACAAAATCAGTTAGCCATGTTTAAAATGATGGGTAATGGAATTCAACCACCTGTTAACAATTTTAATATAAAAGCTGAAATTGGGATTATAGCGCTAGCAATAGCTCTTTTTGTCTCATTTATTTTCTATCCAGAAATTGCAAAAAACCCAATTTCTATTTGGTTCCATGAAAGTATTTTGAACATTGAAGACACTCCAATTTTTGGATTTATTTTTAAGGTGATTGGATTCTTTTTCTTAATAAGTATGTTGGTTAAAATGATGAATGCAATCATGTATTTAATCTCCGGAAGACCAATTGTGCAAGCAACCTCCTCTTTTCAGAATTTCCAAGACAAAAAGAAAGAAGAAGGATTTGATGATTTTGAGGAACTAGAATAAATTTAGAACAAATTTAGAAAATGGAACATAGAACCTAGAGCATTGACCAGATCATATTAAAATTTCTCGATTATTTTTCTAAAGCATTTAGAACTGCTTCAACTTGTTTTAATAAAGGTATTACCTCATCATTCACAATAACGAAATCTGCTAATGGAATTTTCTTTTCATCGCTCCATTGTTTTGACATGCGTTCTTGAACATTACATAAAAGAATCTGATCACGTTTCATAACTCTGGCAATTCTTATATCAATTGGTGCCGTTACTAGAATAGTGTAATCCATCTTTTGGTATGCGCCTGTTTCAAACAGTATTGCTGCCTCATTAAAAACTATTGAGGATGTTTGCTTTTCACTCCATTTACTAAATGCTGAGCGAACTTTTGGATGAATAATTTGATTGATTTTTAACCGCAACTCATCGTTTGAGAATAGTTGTTGTGTTAAAAAGGGACGGTTTAATTTACCATCAAGATAAACATCCGTCCCTAATAATTTTGTTAATTCTTCTCTAATAACTGGATCCGTTTCGACAAGGATTTTCGATTGTTGATCAGAATAATATACAGGAAAATGCATTGCTTCGAGAATTTGTCCAACGACACTTTTTCCCGAACCTATTCCACCTGTAATTCCTATCTTTTTCAACTATTTTTATATTTCTTCTACTTCAATCATTTGAAAAGGCAAGTTGATAATTGCTTGATAATCTTCTCCCGCCTCTTCCATATCTTCATCATCTTCTTCGAAATACCAATTGACAGATACTTCAGTTCCATCTAATCTCTCTAATTTCTTAAACAAATCAAGGATACATTTTGAAGAAGACGTATTGAAATATTCCAATTTCATGTCAATGCATGTCTTCGTTGATGGTTTGGAAGCATATAAATCAATCCAATCATTCAATGGTTTGTAAAACTCAATAGAATTCTCTGGAATAGAACGTCCTTTAAGCAATAAAACTCCTGTTTCAGAATCAAAAAGCACTTCTGGTGTTTTGGCAGATGCCACTAAATGTAAATTTTCCATCATATTCTAACTTAATCAATTTTCACATTCAAGCAAAAAAAGCTTGTTTCTTCATTTATTTTTAAAAATTCAAAATCTAATTTATTCCCTGATTTTCGAGCAATATCAATCAACCCTAATCCTGCAGTTCCTTTTTTTGAAACCATAGAATTATTTAAACTAAGTTGATAATATTCTCGTAATTCTTGTTTATCCATGGAATTAATGATTTTCAATTTCGCTTGTAAATCAAATGCCTTGTCTTTATTTATATAATTTCCAGTTCGAACAACAAAATGATCATTTTCTTTTACTATTAAAACAAGGGCAGAATTCCTTTCTAAAATTTCCTTTGAAATAGGCAAGGGACTTTCGTCAACGTGGTGATATAAATTCTGTAAACATTCAACTAATACATTAAAAACTTTTTTTCGTGTTCTTGATGTCTCATGCAGGGAATCCATCCTTGCCTCCATAATATGGAGAACTGAAGTCAACAACTCGGATGTAAGAATACCTTTAAAGGAAAGAATCACATTTTCCTCCTCCATTGTACGGTAAAGATTATACACGTTGTTTAGTGACATTTCAATAGTTTCAAAACAAATATAAGGAATTGTATTTCAAGGTAAACAAAAGAACGACTAAATAATAAAATCTATTTATTTAGAAACATTATCTTTGACAGATGAATTCAAAAGAATGGTTCGCAGACTGGTTTGACACTTCCTATTATCATACTTTGTACAAAAGTAGAAATGATGAAGAAGCTGCTAAATTCATTTCAAATTTATTGACATTTTTAGAATTAGAAAAGGATTCGAAAGTGCTTGATTTGGCTTGTGGAAAAGGGCGTCATTCGATTACTTTAAATCAACATGGGTACAATGTATTTGGTGTAGATTTGTCGCCCAACAGCATTTCAATTGCACGTGAAAAACAAAATGAAACGCTTTCTTTTGCGGTGCATGACATGAGGGAGGTAATTAAAGATGAGAAATTCTCAGCAATTTTTAATCTTTTTACAAGTTTCGGTTATTTCGATACGCTTCGTGACAATGAATGCGTAATTCGCTCTATCTATGAAATGTTGGAAGTAAACGGTTATTTAATAATCGACTTCATGAATGCCCAAAAAGTGATTGAGAATCTTGTTGAGTCTGAAGTTAAAGTTGTGGACGGAATTGCCTTTTATTTGACAAGAAACTACGACGGCACACACATCTTCAAAAACATCCATTTTAATGCTGATGACCAAGAATTTAATTATACTGAGCGGGTTCAAGCATTGAAAGAGAAAGATTTTGTGCAACTGCTTACTGAAAATAATTTTGAGATTATTCGCACTTTTGGCGACTTCTCATTGAATGAATTTAATGAAAAAACATCTGATCGGTTGATCATCATTGCAAAAAAAATCTAATGGAATCAATTATAGTTTTTACAAGTCTAATATTATCTGTTGTTTTAGGTGGATTTTTCGTGACCTATTTACAACAAACGAACAAAGCTCAAATTATTAAATTGCTTTTAGCTTTTAGTGGTGGTTTTCTTCTTTCTATCGCTTTCACTCATTTTATACCCGATCTTTATCACGAAGAATCCGCATCTATAGGTATTTACATTCTTATAGGCTTCTTGATTCAATTATTAATGGAATTTTTCTCTGGCGGCATTGAGCATGGTCACGTTCACGTTCATAAAGGTCAAAAGATGCCATGGGGAATGTTTCTTTCACTTTCGGTTCATTCAATATTAGAAGGAATTCCTTTAGGAAATCAATTAATGGGGTTTGAGATTTTAAGTTCTCATAACCATGGAAATGACAATTCTTTACTTTTAGGTATATTATTCCATCAACTTCCTGTAGCTATTGCGTTAATGACTTTATTAGTGAATACGAATCTTACCTTATTGAAATCTTGGCTTGTTCTGATGTTATTTGGGATTATGACACCATTGGGGGTTGCTATCGGAATGTTGACTTTACCTGGAGAATTTGGATTAGATTATCATGTAATTCTTGCGATTGTAGTCGGAATGTTTCTGCATATTTCAACAACGATTATCTTTGAAACATCAGAAAACCACAAGTTTAATTTATTGAAATTGTTGGCGATTTTTGTGGGGTGTGGATTGGCATTTGTCATGCACTAAGGGGATTCATTATTTGGGATTTGGAATTCGGGTAATGTGTGATATGTTTTGAAACACATAGAAACATAGGGCACATAGAAAACAAACTACTAACTCCTCTCTTTGCACTTATCGCTCAACGTCTAAACACATCACTATACACTGAGTTAGTTGAAGTGAAACATAGAACACATAGATGGATTTCAACTTGTAACTAATAACTTGTAATTAGCAATTAATCAAGAAACCATTCTTTTAAACGTTCTCCACATAATTGAAAGGTCATTTCCCAAAGTTGGTTTAGCAATGTACTTTTTATTCAATTCAATTTTAGCCGGCATGATGACTTCAACGTATGTTTTATGTGGATCTTCAGACTTACCTAATAGTTCATTTTCATTGAAATATTCGACTGATGCATAATCGGTAATACCAGGTTTAACGTTAAGGACTTGACGTTGGTCTTCAGTATATAACTCCACAAATTCTTTCACTTCTGGACGCGGACCGACAATACTCATTTCACCTTTTAAGACATTGATAAATTGAGGAAACTCATCTAATTTGAATTTTCGTAAAAAATGACCTGATTGTGTAATTCTTGGATCTCGTCCAACAGTTAATTTTCCTAATTTGTCTGCATCTTTTCGCATAGAGCGAAATTTCAATATAAGAAATGGTTTACCAAATTTTCCTATTCGCTCTTGGCGATAGAAAACTCCTCCTTTTGATTCAATTAAAATCCAGCATGCCAACACGATTCCCACTGGGAAAAATATAAGTAAAATAATAATTGAAACAATGATATCGAAGATTCTTTTCATGTTATATTGCTGTTAACAATACATTTAACTTTTCTTTTTTCCAATTTGACGGATTTTCATCAATGTAATTTATTATTCTTCCGAATTCCATTTCGTTGCGAATAATTCGATCATGAAAAGACTTT